>DASUSF010000383.1:0-15367 GCA_036375275.1 Geminicoccaceae bacterium
TGCGGGCGCGTGCTGGCCATGTGGGGAGCCTAACCCTCTTCCTGATACATCTGAAACAATGCGCAACGCCGCGAGACATCAAGCCGAAAACCGCCTGATCTAGCTCTGGACCCGCCAGTGCCTCGGCAAGGTCACCCCGGAGCCCCACCATGCAGCGATCCGAGCGCCGCGTCGCCAGCCCGGGCCGCCCGGCGTCCGCCGGTTGACCCTTCGACGCCGGAAACGCAGCCCCATGCTCGCCCGCAGCCTCGACTTCGACGTGCCGGGGCCTGGCACCGCGGCGGCGCCCGGGGTGGCGCGGCCCGCACCGCAGCCGTGCTCTGCCGCCGGCCGCCATGGCAGGCAGCTGTCGCGCAACTACGCCCTCGTCGCGGTGGCGAGCGTGCTGCCGTTCCTGCTGGTGGTCGTCGTGCTCGCCGTCTACCAGTTCACGGTCCAGCGCCAGCAGTTCCTGACCGAGATCGAGACCGACGTGATCCAGCACAACGTGCTGCTCGGCGGCCTCCTCAAGAACGTCAGCGATCACGTCCGCGCGCTCGCCAGCTGGGGCGAGGCACATCTGAGCGAGATCGGGGCGGACGCAGGACGGGCCGCGCCGGCGCTGCACTGGGCGCAGGCGGGCGGCCGCCTGATCACGGCTCCGGACGATCCGGCGCCGGACGCGGACGACCCGGGACCGGAGGCGGCGCACCGGCTCCTGCCCCACATGCGCCTCGCCCATCAGGCCATGCCGTATCTGCGCTGGAGCTGGTTCGTCGACCGCGAGGCGCGCTTCATGTCGCTGTTTCCGGTGTTCACCCGGCCGCCGGCGGTCCTCGAGGGGGAACGCGACGGAGGCGCCGAGCTGCTCGCGCTGCTCGCGCGCGACGTCGGCGCCGGACCCGCGGGACCTCCGGGGGAGGGGCGCGACGGCGTCTGGACCGCCGCCTTCCCGGATCCGATGAGCGGCACCTGGGTCGTGGCGCACCAGATGGCGGTCGCCCCGGAGGGCGACGTGGGCGGGATCGTCGGCAGCGCCGTTCTGCTCGATTTCCTGACCGGGTTCCTGCGCGCGTTCGACTATCCGGCCGGGCGCCTCCTCCTGGTCGACGATGCCGGCCAGGTGCTCGCCGCGTCCGAGGACCCGGCGGTCTTCGGCCATCGGCTGCAGGCGCTGGAGCAGGTCCTGCCGGCGGGTCTGGCAGGTCAGGCCGCGCGCCTTCTCCGCCCGTCGAATGGCCTGCAGCCGGTCGGCGACAGCTACGTCTTCACCCAGCGGGTCGGCGGCACGCCCTGGCGGCTCCTGTTCGTCGCCGGCACGGGCGAGATCGACGCCGTCCTCTGGCCGCGCTTCACGCCCTACGGGATCATCCTCGCGGGCCTGATCATCACCCTCCTGCTCGCCCATCAGCTGCGCGAGCGGCTGATCATCAGGCCGGCCCTCGCGCTGGTCGAGTTCATCCGTGCGGAGAGCCAGGACGAGGCGCCGGCGCGCCCGGACCTGCCGCCGGTCTGGCAGCCATGGATCGGCGCGGTGGCCGAGGCGTTCGCGGCCCAGCGCGCCTCGGTCGAGCGGATCCGGGACGATGCCGAGCGCCTCCAGGCGCTCGCCGGCGCGCATCCGGTGCCGCTGGCGGTCGTGCCGCTGGCGAACACGCGGCTGGTCTACGCGAACCGTGCCTTCGCCGAGCTGTTCCGGGTCGCGCCGGAGGCGCTGCAAGGCGCCGACGCAGGGACCTTCTACGACGATCCGAGGGCGCGGGGCGCCTTCCTCCGGCGCCTCCGTCGCGACGGCCACGTCCGGAGCTTCGAGGGCTGCGGCCGGCGGCGCGACGGCTCGACGTTTCCGGCCTCGCTGACCTCGCAGCTGATTCAGTTCGAGGGTCAGGAGGCGATCGTGACCGCGGTCCTCGACCTCACCGACCAGAAGGCGGCCGAGAGCGAGATCGCCCGGCAGCGCGAGGCGCTGCACCAGAGCGAGAAGCTGAACGCGCTCGGCTCGATGCTCGCGAGCGTCGCGCACGAGCTCAACAACCCGCTCTCGGTGGTGGTCGGCTACGCCACCATGATGCGGGATCTCGCCTCCGATCCCTCGATGCGGGACCGCGCGGTCCGGATCCACGCCGCCGCGGAGCGCTGCGCCCGGATCGTCAGGACCTTCCTCGCCATGGCCCGGCGCAAGCCGGAGAACCGGGGCGAGGTCCGCATCGAGCAGGTGATCGAGTCGGCGCTCGAGATCGCCGGCTACGGCCTCAGGACCACCGACATCAGCGTCGACATCGAGGTCGCGCCGGACCTGCCGCCGATCCATGGCGATCCCGACCAGCTGACGCTCGTGGTCATGAATCTGATCGTCAACGCCCAGCACGCCCTCCAGACGATGCGGCCGCCCCGGCGGCTGGAGATCACCGCCTCAAAGGCCGATGGCGGGGTGCAGGTCAGGATCGCCGACAACGGCCCGGGGGTTGCCCCGGACCTGCGCGAGCGGATCTTCGAGCCCTTCTTCACCACCAAGCCCCAGGGGGTCGGCACCGGCATCGGGCTTTCGGTCTGCCGGAACATCGTCCTCGCCCACGACGGCGCGATCGAGGCGCTCTCGCCGGCGGGCGGCGGCACCGTCTTCGTGATCACCCTTCCGGGCAACGTCGCGGCCGCGGAGCCGCAGGGGCCGGCTGCGCCCTGCCGCCCGGGTGCCAAGGTCACCGGCCGGATCCTGATCGTCGAGGACGAGGAGGAGGTCGCGGACATGCTGATCGAGATGCTCGGCCGCGACGGCCACGAGGTCGAGGTGGCGCGGAGCGGCCGCGAGGCGCTCGCCCGGCTCGACCACGGCCCGGTCGACCTGATCATCAGCGATCTGCACATGCCCGACCTCGACGGGCCGCAGCTCTACCGCACGCTGCTCGAACGCCGGCCGGCGCTGGCCCCGCGCATGGTCTTCATGACCGGCGACGTGCTCGGCGCCGACCTCAACGGCTTCCTCAGCGAGAGCGGGGTGCCCGTCTTCGACAAGCCGATCGATCCCTACGAGATCCGGACCCGGGTCCGCGACCAGCTGGATCGGCTCGGGGTGCGGAGCGGCTGATCCCCGGCTTCAAGCGCCCACGGTCGGGGCCGGGGCCCGCAGCCGGGCGACGTGGTCGGCCGCGAGCCGCCGGATCCGCTCCGCGTCGAACGGCTTCTCGATCACCGGCATCCCGGCCGCGGCGACGAAGTCGGCGGCGTCCGGGCTCAGGGTGTCGCCGGTCACGAACAGCATGCGCGTCGCGATCTCCGGCCGGGTGCGCTGCAGGGTCCGGAACAGGGTCGGGCCGTCCATGTCCGGCATCCTGAGGTCGCTGATGACGAGGTCGTAGCTCCGGCCCTCGAGACGCTCGAGCGCTTCGCGGCCACCGCTCGCGGTGTCGACCCGGAAGCCGTCGAGCCGCAGGATCTCAGCGAGGACGTCGGCGATGTCCGGCTCGTCGTCGACCACGAGCGCGCTCCCCGCGCGGGGCTGATCGGGTCCCGCCGAGTCGTCCACCGCCGCCGGGCCGGTCGCCGTCCTGCGCAACGGCAGGCGCACCGTGAACCTGGCGCCGGCCTGCTCCCGGTTCTGGATCTCGATCGTGCCGCCGTGCGCCTGCACGATCCGCCGGCAGACCGCGAGGCCGATTCCGGTGCCCACGCCGGCGGGCTTGGTCGTGAAGAACGGGTCGAAGATCTGCTCGCGGACCTCCGCCGGGACGCCCGGGCCGGTGTCGGCGACCTCGAGCGCCACCTGCTCGCCCTCGAGCGCCGTCCGGATCTGCAGGACGCGGCGCCCGTCGATGCCCTGCATCGCCTGCTTGGCGTTGACGATCAGGTTGGCGAGGACCTGATGCAGCTGGTCGCCGTCGGCGGAGAGCGGGGGGAGGTCGTCGGCCAGCTCCAGATCGACCACGATCCCGCTCGAGCGCAGGCCGTAGACCGTGAGCTCGAGCGCGGCGCGGACCAGGTCGTTGAGGCTGACCTCGCGCAGCTCCGGCGGCTTGCTCCGGGCCATGGCGAGGAAGGTGCGCACGATCCGCGCGCAGCGATCGCCGGCGGCGCGGATCTTGTTCGCGCGCTGCGCCATCCCCGCTTCGGTGGCGAGCTCCTCGAGCATCGCCGCCTGCCCGACCACCACCGAGAGCGGGTTGTTGAGCTCGTGGGCGACGCTTGCGAGGAGCGAGCCGAGCACGCTCATCTTCTCGCTCTGCATCAGCGCCTCGCGCTGGCGCTCGAGCTCGGCTTCGGCCGCCTTCTTCTCGGTGAGGTCGACGTACGCCGCGACCACCGCCGGCCGGCCGCCGAACTCGATCAGGCGCGAATCGAACGCCGCCCAGAAGGGCGTGCCGTCGGCCCGCTTCATCTGGATCTCGTACCCGGCGAGCCGCTTCTCCCGGCGGATCTTCTGCATGATCTGCGCGCGCTCGGCCGGGTCGACGTAGAACGGCAGGATGCTCCCGCCGACGAAGTCGGCGGTCGGGAGCCCGAAGAACGCGCCGCAGGCGGGGCTCGCGACCATGACGATGCCGTCGTCGACCCCGACGATCATCAAGGGCACCGGATGCGCCTCGGCCAGGACCCGGAAGCGCTGCTCGCTCTCCCTGAGCTGCTGCTCGACCCGCTTGCGCTCGGTGACGTCGATCACGCTCGAGACCACCGCCGGAGCACCCTCGTACTCGATCAGGCGCGAGCTGAACGAGCCCCAGAAGATCTCGCCGTCGGCGCGGCGGAGCCGGACCTCGAGGCCGAGAAGCTCGCCCTCGGCAGCGACCCGGTCGAGGATCTGCCGGCGCATCTCCGGCTCCTCGTAGAAGCGTTCGAGCCGCCCGCGCGCGAGGTCCTCCAGCGATGTCCGGAACAGGCGCAGGAACGGCGGGCTGGCGAAGATGATCTGCTGGCCGTCGAGCCTCGAGATCACCACCGGCACCGGGTGGGCTTCGGCGAACACCTTGAAGCGCCGCTCGCTCGCCTTCAGCGCCTCCTCCATCGCCTTCCGCTCGCTGATGTCGACGTCGAAGCCGGCGATCGCCGTCACCTCGCCGGTGGCGCCGCGGATCGGGAAGCGGATGATCAGGTCCCAGACCACGCCGTCGTCCCGCCCGGTCGCGAGCTCGTTCATCAGTACCCGGCCGGTGGCGGCGACCTCCGCATCCAGCGCCGCGACCGTCGCTCCGTGCTGGCTGCCGGCCGGTGCCTCGGCGAACACCCGCCCGATCATCAGGGCGGCGTCGGTGCCGAAGAAGCGGCTCATCTCCGGGTTGGCGAGCAGATAGCGCCCCTCCAGGTCCTTGAGGAACATGCCGATCGGCGCGTTCTGCATGAAGGCGGCGAGCCGGGCCTCGCTCTCGCGGAGCGCCTCCTCCATCGCTCTGCGCTCGGTGATGTCGATGTGGAAGCCGCCGATGTGGGTGATCACGCCGTGCGCGTCGCTGATCGGGAAGCGGATCACCATGCTCCAGCCGTGGCGGCCGTCGCCCTTCGGGACGTACTCCTCGTGCGAGGAGGCACGCCCGGTCTCCAGGATGTCGCGGTCGCGGGCCTCGACCAGGGCGGCGTAGTCGTCGTCGAACAGCTCGCGGACGGTCCGTCCCAGCACCTCGGGGCGGGTCCGGCCGGCCGCGTGGAGCAGGCTCTCCGGGACCAGCTCGTAGCGCCCGTCGGCGCTCTTCAGGTACATGCCGATCGGCGAGTGGGCGACGAACGTGGACAGGCGCGCCTCGCTCTCGCGCAGCGCCTGCTCGGCCGCCCGCCGCTCGCTGATGTCGGTCGAGGTGGTCAGCATCGCCCGCTCGCCGCGGAAGCTCAGCAGCCGCGCCGACAGCAGGGCCCACATCGGGCTGCCGTCGGCCCGCCTGAGCAGCACCTCCCGGTTGTCGACCCGGCCCTCGCGCTCGAGCAGGTCGATCACCCGGCCGCGCTCGGCGGGATCGTCGTACACCTGGACCACCGCCTCGCCGGCGGCCCCCGGCCCGAGCCCGAAGCTCTCGGCCGCCCGGGCATTGGCGTACAGCACCTCGGGCGGATCGAGCCGCGCGATGACGAGGTTCAGGGGCACGCCCTCGGCGATGGTCCGGAACTGCTCCTCGCGCTCGACGAGCTGGTCCTGCGCCGCCTTCCGCTCGCTGATGTCGGAGACCGCGATCAGGACCGCGAGCTCGCCTGCGACCGGGATCATCCGGGCGTAGAGCATCGCCCACATGGTCGAGCCGTCGGCGCGGCGGAGCTCGGCTTCGAAGCCCTCCACCTCGCCCTCCAGGATCAGCCGCTCGATCAACCGGCGGCGCGCGTCGCGCTCGACGTAGGCGTGGCGGATGGCGTCCGGCTGCGGTCCGATGCGGAGCCCGAAGATGCGCGCCGCGTCCCCGTTCGCGAACAGGATCTCGGGCTGCTGCAGCCGCGCGATCACCAGCGGCATGGGGATCCCGTCGGCGATCGCGCGCAGCCGCTCCTCGCGCTCCTCGAGCTCCAGCATCGCCGTGCGCCGCCCGGAGATGTCGTGCACCAGGAGCACCCGCCCGCCGTCCGGGAGAGCATTCTCGCGGACCCGCAGCCAGCGCCCGTCGGCGATCCGGAACTCCCGGTCCTCGACGCTCCGCTCGCGGTGGGCGAGGCGCTCGGCGGCAAGCTCGTCGCCCATGTCGGGATGGTAGAGGCCGTCGATCCGGATCGCGTCCCGGACGATGTCGCCGAAGGGTCGGCCGAGCGCCATCGCCTCGCGGAAGCCGGTCGAGGCGAGCTCGCGATAGCGGCGGTTGAAGTAGACCAGCCGGTCGTCGGCGTCGTAGATGGCGAGTCCGTCGGCGAGGCTCTCGGCGGCGGCGAAGAAGCGCTCGTGCGCCGCCCGCGCGTCGCGCGCGGCACGCTCGGCCTCCTCCCTGGCGGCGGCGACCTCGGCCGAGCGCGCGTCGCACAGCTGCTCGAGCTCGGCCCGGGCCGCAGCCCGCGCGGTGACGTCGTCGATGAAGCCGACCAGCCGCCGCGTGCCGGTCGCCGGGTCCTCCCAGGGCTCGGCGGTCTCTTCGAGATGGAGGACGGCGCCATCCGGCCTCAGCAGCCGGTAGGCGACGCTGTAGGCCCGTCCCTCGCGCCGCGCCGCCTCGACCTCGGCGAGGTAGGCCGGCTGATCGTCCGGATGGATGCAGCGGCGCACGCGCTCGTCCGGCGACAGGGTCCGGCAGATCTCGATCGCGAGCCCGTGCAGCGTCGCGAAGCCGGCCGAGCAGAAGACGCACCTTCCGGTCGCCAGATCATGCACGAAGGCGCCGGCGCGCCGGTCGCTCGCGGCCGCCGGCGGGTCGATCAGGCCGGCCGCCATCCTGGCCTCCCGCTCGAGAAGCTGACTGCGGCCCGAACCTAGAGCGAATCCCGGTGCGACGGAACCGCCTGCGAAGCGGCCGCGGCCCGGGGGTGCGGGATCAGTCGTCGGCGAGGAAGCGCGGGATCGCGACGTCGCGATGGACGTCGACCGACAGCATCAGCCCGAAGCCGATCAGAATGGTCATCATGGCGGTGCCGCCATACGAGATCATCGGCAGCGGCACGCCGACCACCGGAATCAGGCCGGTGACCATGGCGACGTTGATGAACACGTAGAGGAACAGGGTGGCCGCGACACCGACGGCGAGCAGGCGACCGAACTGGCTGCGGGCGCGCAGCGCGAAGATGAAGCCGTAGCCGATCAGGATCATGAACAGCAGGAGCAGCAGGAGCGCGCCGGCGAGCCCCGCCTCCTCGCCGAGCATCGTGAACACGAAGTCGGTCTGCTTCTCCGGCAGGAAGCTCAGCTGGCTCTGGGTGCCGCCGAGGAAGCCCTTGCCCCAGACGCCGCCCGAGCCGAGCGCGATCTTCGACTGGATGATGTGGTAGCCGCTGCCGAGCGGGTCGCGCTCCGGCTCGAGGAAGGTGAGCACCCGCCTCTTCTGGTAGTCGTGCAGCTGGTGCCAGAAGACCGGTAGCGCGGCCGCGACCGCGCCCGCGACCACGGCGAACTTCCAGAGCCGCACCCCGGCGCAGAAGAAGATCGCGCCACCGCCCGCGAGCAGCATGATCGAGGTGCCGAGGTCGGGCTGGCGGAGCACCAGCATGGCCGGCACGATGACCAGGAGGATCGGCACGATCAGACGGGCCGGCTGGCCGATGTCCTCGACGAACACGCCGTGGAAGTAGCGGGCGAGCGCCAGGACCAGGGCGATCTTCATGACCTCCGACGGCTGCAGCTGGAAGACGCCGAAGCTGATCCAGCGCTGGGCGCCCATGTTGATCGACCCGGCGATCTCGACCCCGATGAGGCCGGCGAGCGCGGCGGCGTAGATCAGGAAGGCGAGGCGGAACCAGAGCCTGAAGTCGATCAGCGCGATCACCAGCATCGCCCCGAAGCCGACCCCGAAGCGCAGCCCGTGGCGCCAGGCCCACGGGCCGTGCGAGCCGCCGCCGGCGGAGTAGAGCATGCCGTAGCCGATCAGGGCGACCATCACGACCACCGCGACGAACGGCCAGTGCAGCTGGCGCAGCTTGTCGAGCAGGCTGAGCTCGACCGTCTTGAAGGATGCGGCGACCGCCATCTATCCGCGCCCGGTCGCCGGGTCCGTCGCCGCCGTCGGGACCGGGCGCGGGCGCGACGGATCGAGCTCGATCGCCTTCGCCATGATGTCGCGCGCGACCGGCGCCGCCGCCTTGCTGCCGCTGCCGCCGTGCTCGACCACCACGGAGACCGCGTAACGCGGGCCCTCGACCGGCGCGAAGGCGACGAACAGGGCGTGATCACGCTCCCTCCACGGCTTCTCCTCGTTCTTGCGCACCCCGGCCGCCCGCTCGGCGCGGCTGATCCGCTGGACCTGGGAGGTGCCGGTCTTGCCGGCCATCAGGACGTCGTCGAATGGCAGGCGGGCCTGGCGCGCCGTGCCGCGCTCGCCGTTGATCACCTGGCTCATGCCGTCCTGGACGAACCGGAGCGCCCAGTCCGAGACCTCGATCCGCGCCGGCTCGCCCCGCGCCAGCGGGCCGCCCCGGCCCGCGGGCCCGCGCACGAGCCACGGGCTGACCGCACGCCCGCCGTTGGCGATCCGCGCGGTCATCGTCGCGAGCTGCAACGGGGTCGCCTGCACGTAGCCCTGGCCGATCCCGGCGATCAGCGTCTCGCCCTGGTGCCAGGGCTGATCCAGGACCCGGCGCTTCCAGGCCTTGTCGGGGATCAGGCCGGGACGCTCGGCCGGCAGATCGATGCCGAGCCGGTCACCCAGGCCGAAGCGGCGCGCCATCTCCGCGATCGCGTCGATCCCGACCTTGCGCGCGATGTCGTAGAAGTAGACGTCGCAGGACTGGGCGATGGCGTCGACGAGGGCGAGCCTGCCGTGGCCCCAGCGCTTCCAGCAGTGGAACTGGTGCCGGCCGAGCTTCATGTGGCCGGGGCAGAAGACCTCGTGGTCGGGGCTGATCCCCGCCTCCAGCGCGGCGAGGCCGACCATCATCTTGAAGGTCGACCCGGGCGGATATTCGCCTGCGGTCGCCTTGTTGACCAGGGGCGAGAGCGGGTTCGAGCTCAGCGCCCGCCAGTCCTCCTGGCTGAGCCCGCCGATGAAGGTCTCGGGCGCGAAGGTCGGGTAGGAGGCCAGCGCCAGCACCTCGCCGGTGTGCACGTCGAGCACCGCCGCGCTCGCGCTGGTTTCGGACGAGAGCCGCTCGAAGACGAAGCGCTGCAGGTCGAGATCGATCGTCAGCTCGACGTCCTGGCCCGGCCTGCCGTCCTGACGCTCGAATTCCTTGATCTCGCGGCCGAGCGCGTTGACCTCGAAGCGGCTCAGCCCGGCGCTGCCGCGGAGCACGTCGTTGTACAGCTTCTCGATGCCGTCCTTGCCGTGCCGGAACTCCGGCAGCTCGAGCAGCGGGTCGCCGCTCAGCTCGTGCTTGGCGACCGGACCGACGTAGCCCAGGATGTGGGCCAGCGCCGGCCCGGCCGGATAGGCGCGGACCAGGCCCGCGTCGAGGCTGATGCCGGGCAGCTCGTGAGCGTGGACGGCCACCCGCGCGACCTCGGTCCAGCTCAGATCGTCGCGCACCGTGACCGGGACGAAGGGCCGGTGCGCGAGCGCCGCCTCCAGCACCTCCTGGATCCGCTCGGGCGGCAGCTCGATCAGGCGGGCCAGCGCGTGCAGCCGCCGGCGGAGGTCGCCGGCCTGCTCCCGGACCACCATCACCCGGTAGGTCGGGACGTTGGTCGCGAGCGTGACGTGGTGGCGATCGAAGATCAGGCCGCGCGCCGGCGGCAGCAGGCGCTGGTTGATCCGGTTCTCGTCGGCGAGGAGCGCATAGCGGTCGGCGTCGACCACCTGAAGGTAGTAGAGCCGGCCGGCGAGCAGGCCGAACAGGCCGAGCTTGCCGGCGCCGAGCAGGGCGGCCCGGCGCGAGAACAGCCGCAGCCGGTCGGCTTCACGGTGCATGGATCACCCGCGGGATGCGACTGTGCAGGCGCCCCAGCAGCCAGCTCGCGAGCGGGTAGAGGGCGAGGGTCAGCAGGAGCTCGATCATGACCGGCGGGAATGGAAAGAGCGTGCCCCACCAGAGCGAGACCAGCAGCCAGCGGAACATCAGCGCGACCGGCGCGAGCAGCAGGAAGCAGGCCCAGATGACCGGGAACGAGCGGGCGAGGAAGAACCGCTGCTGGGTGACGAGGAGGTTGCGCACCAGGAGGAGCATGATCGGGGTGACGCCGAGCGGGAGGCCGGTCAGCGCGTCGTAGACCATGCCGATGGCGAAGGTGACCGGGATGGTGAACAGGTCGGGCCGGTAAAGCGACCAGAAGTAGACGACGCAGAGGGTCGAGAACGAGGCCACGCTCTCGAAGCCGGTGACCGGGAGCGGCTGCGCGTCGACCATGACCGCAGCGATGCCGGTGAGCAGCGGCAGGAGCGAGCGGAGCTGGGCATCGAGCTGGTGCAGCCAACCGAGCATCAGGGGCGGGTCCCGCCTCGACCCGCCGGCCCGCTGGGCCGGCCGACCTCGGGCAGCGGCTCCGCAAAGCCCGCGAGGGGATCGACCGGGTCCGGCTCGGCCTCCGGCGGCGGCGGCGGTCCGTAGAGCTCCCGCTGCATCTCCTCGAGGCGCTCGGGCGGGACCACGACGGCGTACTCGAGCAGGCGCAGATGATCGAGGCGATCGAAGTCGACCCAGGTGCGAACCGCGATCTTGGTCTCCGCGATCGCGCTCACCGCCCCGATCGGCAGTCCGGGCGGCAGAAGTCCGCCGCGCCCCGAGGTCACCACCCGGTCGCCGATCGAGACCCTGGGGTTGAGCGGCAGGAAGATCAGCCCGGGCTCGCGCCGGTTGTCGCCGGCGAGCAGGGCCTGGTCGCGCGACGGCTCGACCATCGCCGGGACCTTGGAGTTGAAGTCGGTCAAGAGAAGGATGCGGGAGCTCCGGGCGCCGACCTCGATCACCCGGCCGACCAGCCCCCGATCGTCGACCGCCGCCATGCCGACCGTCGCGCCCTGCCGACGCCCCGCGTCGACCAGCACGGTGTGGACGAAGGGCCCGCCCGTATCCGCGACCACGCGGGCGCCGATCACGGTCGCAGCGGGGACGTCGATCTCCATGTTGAGCGCCTGGCGCAGCTCCCGGTTCTCGGAAGCGAGCTGCTCGGCGTGGCTCTGCCACTGCACGAGCTGCCGGTTCTGCTCGCGCAGCCTCGCGTTCTCCTCGTAGAGCGCCACCAGCTCGCCGAGCGTGCGGGCGAAGCGGTGCGAGGCGTCGACCGGCTCGCGCATCACCGCCATCACCGGAGCCAGCACGTCGCTGACCCGGGTGTTGATCATCGAGAACAGGTCCGAGTTGGCCTTGCCGATGATCAGGAGCGCGACCGAGCTGGCGAGCAGCGCCGCGAACGCGAACCGGTCGGCGAAGGCCTTGAGCGGCAGGGTCAGATGCTTGAGCGAGCGCTCCAGCTTCACGGCCGTCGCCCTCTACGGCATCCCGTCCTGGAGCCGCGCTTCGGCCGCGGGGCCGGAACGGGGGGTCGAGCGGGCGAGGCGGGCCATGACATCGTCATGAGGAACGGCGCGCGTGAGAACGGTCCTCAGTAGGCGGTGTGCAGGACGTGCCGGAGCGTCTTCATCTCCTCGAGGCAGCGGCCGGTGCCGAGCGCGACGCAGGTGAGCGGCTCCTCGGCGAGGCTGACCGGCAGGCCGGTCGCGTGGCGGAGCACGAAGTCGAGGTTGCCGAGCAGCGCGCCGCCGCCGGTCAGCACGATCCCCTTGTCGACGATGTCCGCGGACAGCTCAGGCGCCGTGTGCTCGAGCGCCACCTTGACCGCCTCGATGATGGCCGAGACCGGCTCCGCGAGCGATTCCGCGATCTGCCGCTGGCTGATCACGATCTCCTTGGGCACGCCGTTCATCAGATCGCGGCCCTTGATCTGCATCACCCGGCCGTTGCCGTCCTCCGGCAGGCAGGCGGAGCCTATCTCCTTCTTGATCCGCTCGGCGGTCGCCTCGCCGATCAGCAGATTGTGGTTGCGCCGGATGTAGCTGATGATCGCCTCGTCCATCTTGTTGCCGCCGACCCGGATCGAGCGGGCATAGACGATGCCGCCGAGCGACAGCACCGCGACCTCGGTGGTGCCGCCGCCGATGTCGACCACCATCGAGCCGGACGGCTCGGTCACCGGCAGGCCGGCGCCGATCGCCGCCGCCATCGGCTCGTCGATCAGGTAGACCCGGCGGGCGCCGGCGCTCTCCGCCGACTCCTGGATCGCCCGCTGCTCGACCGCGGTCGAGCCCGAGGGCACGCAGATGATCACCCTCGGGCTCGCGAAGCCGCGCCGGTTGTGCACCTTCCGGATGAAGTGCTTGATCATCTCCTCGGAGACTTCGAAGTCTGCGATCACGCCATCCCTGAGCGGGCGGATCGCCTCGATGTTGCCGGGCGTGCGCCCGACCATCTGCTTGGCCTCCTCGCCCACGGCGAGCACCACCTTGCGCCCACCCTTGTTGGCGATGGCGACGACCGAGGGCTCGTCGAGCACGATGCCCTTACCCTTGACGTAGACCAGCGTGTTGGCCGTTCCGAGATCGATCGCCATGTCGGCGGAGAGGAGGCCAAGGAGTCTCGAGAACATGGACACGGGTTCCGTGGCTGAGGGTCCAGGCCCATGCTCGCCGGCCACTGCCGCACACGGCGCGCGACGGTTGACCGGCGCCCGCCAGTCCCGCCTCAGTCTGGTTGCTGCCAGACCGGGGCGTCAAGCGGACAGGGCACCTAGCCCTCTTTTTCCTGGTTCGACTAAAAGTAACGTTAATGCCGACCCGAAGACGGGAAGATCGTGCCGCACGGCGGCCGTCCCAGGGTCGGTCGCGCGCGCTCCGCAGACGCCCCATCGGGTACCACGCGCCGGGCTCGAGCGGCAAGAACTCCCTCAGTGCGCGAGGAGGAGCGGAAGGTCGGGATGTGCCAGGATGTACCTGGTGGCGCCGCCGAAGATCATCTCCTGCATGCGGCTCCGCCCGTACCCGCCCATCACCAGGCAGCCGGCGTCGAGGTCCTTCGCCTTGCCGAGAAGCGCGCTGCCGATCGAGCCGTCGGTCCTCAACTCGTGGCTCGTCGTATCGATGCCGTGGCCGGCAAGATGGCGGACCAGCGCCGGCAGCCCCTCCGGCATCAGCCGGGGCGAGCCGACGCCCAGAAGATGCACCTCGCGCGCCCGGCTCAGCCACGGCAGCGCCGCCTGAACCGCGCGCGCGGCTTCCGGGCTGCCGTTCCAGGCCACCGCGAGCCGGTCCGGGGGCGTCGTGAGCGGCCCGCCGTCGAGGAGCAGCACCGGCCGCGCGGAATGGAACAGCGCCGCCTCGAACGCCATCCGCCGCACGTCGCCCGTGGTCCCGCCGACCAGGACGGTGGCGTCGGCGATCCGCCCGAACGCCGCGACGGTCGTCTGGAAATCGCCGGTCGTCTCGTTGAGGCGCGCCCGATCATCGCCGAGGCCGGCGTTGTCGGCCGCCCTGGCGAGCGCGCCGCGGACCTTGCCGCTACGCTCGTCCAGGCCCTCCGCCGTCGCCCGGGTCAGCGATCGGATCGTCTGGGCGCTGGCGCCTTCGACCAGCGTGCTCAGCACCTCGACCGGATCGGGCCGCACGAACAGACCTTCGACCGCCCCGCCGGCCGCCGCCGCCAGGCCGGCCGCGCTCTCGAGCGCGACGACGTCGTGCTCGTCTGCCACCAGAGGCACCAGGAAGACGCGCATGGTCATCGTCCGTTCGCTGATCGGGTCTTCTTCCAAGAGCGGCGGCGACGGCGTCGCCTTGATCGAGGTCAAGCGACGCCCGCTCCGCCCCGCGGCCCGGAGTTTACAGGCTCATGCGACACATGATAGCACACTCGTAACCGCATGAAAGCCTGACGGGTGGACGAGGGCATGACCGTTCATCATGACGACCAGGATGACCACCGCGGCAGCCGCCGCGGCGCTCGATACGGGCCGCTGACCCGGTTCAAGGGCAGGCGCCGGCCGCACGTGCGGAGCCGTGCCGGTCTCCTGGTCGCCGGGACGCTGGCGGGGGCTGTCGCCCTCGCCGCCCCGGCGCATGCCGCGGGGCCGACCGCTGCGGACGACGGGCCGGCGGTGGCGACGGCGGGCGACGATCTCGACCCGAGGCTCGGGCGGGCGCTGTACGAGCTCGGCCAGGTCCAGCAGGCCGAGGGCAAGCTCGAGGCGGCGATCGAGAGCTACCGGCGCTCGGCCATCTTCGCCCCCGACCACGGGCAGACCTTCTACGACTGGGGCTGGCTGCTGCAGCAGAAGGGCGACGTCGCCGGCGCGATCGACAGGTACCGGGCGACCATCCGGCTCGAGCCGGATCACCGGTTCGCGTACTACAACATGGGCCACCTCATGCAGGCGGCCGGCGACCTGGAGGGCGCGAGGGCGGCGTACGAGGCGGCCGTGGCGGCGGGCGCGGCGACCGCCCTCACCCGCTACAACCTCGGCTATCTCAGCCAGAAGGCTGGCGACGAGACGGCGGCGATCGAGCACTACCGGGCCGCGCTCGAGGACGACCCGGAGCACGCCTACGCCCACTACAACCTCGGCTACCTGCTCGAGAAGCAGGGCGAGCGGGACGCCGCCCTCCGCCACTACCACCGGGCCATCGCCGCCGCCCCGGACCTCGAGATCGCGCGCGAGAACCTCCGGGCGCTCCAGGCGCGGCGCTGAACCCCGGAAGCGGGACACCCGCCCTTCCCCTGGAGCGGGCCCCGCATCAAGCGCCGCGCCGGGGGCGGCAGCGGGGACCGTCCCGGCGGGCGCTCGTCCGGTCGGCTCAGTTCCGGCTGGTATCGACCAGGCGCTTGGCGGTGATCCAGGGCATCATGCCGCGAGAAGCGCATCACCAAG
>DASUSF010000384.1:0-8120 GCA_036375275.1 Geminicoccaceae bacterium
GAGACGCCGATCCCGCTGTTCAACTACGTCGCCCACATCCGGCTCGTCCCGGTGACCGACGGCGACCGAACCTTCTGGAGCTGGGAGGGCCGGTTCACGACCCGCCGCGACGAGGAGGCGGCGATGACCGGGCTGGTCGGCGAAGGCATCTTCGAGGCCGGCTTTTCCGCGATCCGCACGCACCTGGAGGGGGGATGACCCCGTTGCCGGCATTTCGGCGACGGCTGCCCGCAGGTGCCGAGGACGTCCTCCACCCGGATCGAGGACCTGCCAAGCGCGCCGGCTCCGCCGGTCGAAGATCCTCGAGCCGAGCGACCCCGGAACGGCCGCCATGCCGGTGACGGTGCAGACCTTCCCGACGGTCGGCGAGGCCGCCGCCGCGTTCGCGAGCGAGCGGGAGGCGCGGTTCTTCGGCGGCGGCACGCTGATCATGCGCCGGATCAACGAGGGCGCGCCGCCGTTCCGGACCGTCATCCGGACCACCGACCCCCGGCTCCGCGAGATCCGGAGCTCGGGCGCGCGGATCGTGATCGGCGCCCATGTCACCATGGCCGGGGTGCTGGCCAGCCGCGAGCTCGACTTCCTGCACCCGGTCGCGCGGGCGGTCGGCGGGCCGGCGGTGCGGAGCCAGGCGACGGTCGGCGGCAACCTGTTCGCGCGCACCCCCTACGGCGACTTCACCGCGGCGTTGCTCGCTCTCGACGGCGTCGCCCTCATCCAGGGCAGCTACGGCAGCCGCGAGATGCCTATCACGGACCTGCTCGCCACGCCTGGTCGCTCGATCGGCGAGGTCCTGGTGACCGCCGTCTCGATCGACCGGCCGACGAGCCGGGACGCGTTCCGGTTCCGGAAGGTCAGCCGGGTCAGGCCCAAGGGCGTCTCGGTGCTCTCGATCGCGGCGCACCTGCCGGGGGGCGCCCGGGTCCAGGACGCCCGCGTGGCCTACGGCGCCATGGCGCCGACGCCGATCCGGTCGCCCGCGGTCGAGCGCGCGCTCGAGGGGCGGACCCTCGACCGGGACGGCATCCAGCCGGCGCTCGCGGTGGCGCTCCAGGACGCTGCCCCCGCGGACGATCCGATCGCGAGCGCCTGGTACCGGCGCGAGGTCCTGCCGGTGCACCTCCGGAGGCTCCTGCTCGGAGAGACGCCTTGAGCCGGAAGCCGGTCCAGTTCCGCCTCAACGGGTCGGACAAGGCGGTTTTCGCCGAAGACGGCCAGAACCTGCTCGATGTGCTCCGCCGCGGCGTCGGCGACTTCTCGCCCAAGTACGGCTGCGGCCAGGGGACCTGCGGGGTGTGCACGGTCCTGATCGACGGCGACGTGCACCTCGCCTGCCTGACCCTCGCCGAGACCTGCGAGGGGCGGAGCATCGAGACCGCGAGCGGGCTCGCCGGCCCCGACCTGCACCCGCTGCAGAAGGCGTTCATGGACCACTTCGCGGCCCAGTGCGGCTACTGCACGCCCGGGATGCTGATGGCGGCGAAGGCGCTCCTCGACAGGAACCCGCGCCCGAGCCGGGACGACGTGGTCGACGCCATCAGCGGCAACATCTGCCGCTGCACCGGCTACGAGCCGATCATCGAGGCGATCCTGGATGCGGCTGCGGGCGGCGGCCGGAGGTTCGCTTGATGACGCGACTCAAGGCGCCATCGCGCCCCAAGAGGGTCATGCGCGGGCTCGACCCGCGCATCCAGAGGTGGCCGGCTTCAGGCTGCCCGCGGCCATCCTGGATCGCCGGGTCGAGCCCGGCGATGACAAGTTAGCGAAGCGTCAGCGCCGAGGGACCAGATGCTGGAATTTCGCAAGGACATCTTCGCCGACGAGCGGGACGACGACCTGAACGAGATCGGCAAGCCGACCCAGCGCCAGGACATGCTCGGCCACGTCACCGGGCGGTCCCGCTACTTCGACGACCACGCCTTCGAGGGGCTCCTGCATCTCAAGGTGCTCCGAAGCCCGCATCACCATGCCCGGATCCGCCGGATCGACACGTCCGCCGCCGAGCGGGCGCCGGGCGTGAAGCGGGTGATCCGGGCGGCCGACGTCCCGGTAAACCTCAACACCCTCCTCTCGCTCCTCAACTTCGGCAAGGACGACGAGCCGACCCTCGCCCACGACAAGGTCCGCTACCGGGGCGAGCCGGTGATCGCGGTGATCGCGGACAGCGAGGCGGCGGCGCACGAGGCGCTCGCGCTCGTCCGGGTCGACTACGAGGAGCTGCCGGCGGTGTTCGACGTCGAGGACGCGCTGAAGCCCGGAGCCCCCGTGGTGAACGAGGTCTATCCCACGAACACCTTCGAGTACCACGGCCGCTACGACCACCAGAAGCTCCGCTTCGGCGACGTCGAGCGCGGCTTTCGGGAGGCCGACCACGTGCTCGAGGCGACCTACCAGATGTCGCCGATCGAGCACGCGCCGACCGAGCCGAACGGCTGCATCGCCGCACCCGAGACCAACGACCGCTTCGTCTGCCACACCTCGACCCAGGCGCTGTTCTTCTCGGTCGACACCTCGGCCAAGATCCTGAACGTCCCGTCCAACCGCCTGCACTTCATCGGCGGCACCGTCGGCGGCGGCTTCGGGGGCAAGGTCGACACGCTCACCGAGCCGCTGGCACTCCTCGGCGCCATGCTCACCGGGCGCCCGGTCCGCTACGCCTTCGATCGCGAGGAGGAGATGCAGTCCGGCCCGCCGCGCGGCGCCGAGCGCTGGCTGATCAAGGACGGCGTGATGAACGACGGCCGGATCGTCGCGCGCCAGATCCGCGGCTACTTCGACAGCGGCGCCTACACCCGGCTCTCGAGCTATGCGGTCGTGAAGTGCGTCGGGCATCTTCCGGGGCCGTACACGATTCCGAACGTCTCCGCCGACGTGTACTGCGTCTACACCAACCGGACGCCCGCGACCGCGATGCGCGGCTTCGGCGTGACCGGCGTCGACTTCGCGATCGAGTGCCACATGGACAAGCTCGCCGAGCGGGTCGGGATGGACCCGGTCGAGTTCCGGATCCTGAACGCGTACCGGGATGGCGACATGAAGGCGCACCGGCGGGAAGCCAAGAACTGCGCGCTGGTCGAGTGCTGCCAGGTCGCGGCGGAGAAGGCGAGGTGGCCGATCCGGGACGCGTTCCGGCGCATGTCGTCCCTGACCGGCGGGGGTGGCCGGCGGGCGGAGATCCCGGCCACGCCCCGGGAGCCGGCGCCGGCGCCGCGCGAGTTCCCGCAGCCGCAGCACCTCCCGCCCTACGAGCGTCCCGCCGCCGTGGAGCGGCCGCCGGAAGAGCCGCGCTGGCCGTCCTACGAGCGCCCGGCGCCGCCCTCTCCTTCGCGGGCGCCCGAGCCGGCGCAGGTCGCCGACGCACCGCGTCCGGCAGCGGCGCGCCGGTTCTCCTCGGTCTTCGGCACCCGGAGGCGGTGATGGCGCTGCATCGGGGCAGGGGCGTGGCGTCGATCAACTACCCGATCGGGATGAACCTCGGCGGCGACCCGAGCCAGGCGCTGGTCCATTCCAACCCCTCCGGCAAGTTCACGGTCGCGCTGTCCTCGATCGACCTCGGCCAGGGGATGAAGTCGGTGACCCGGCAGATCTGCGCCGAGACCCTCGGCATCCCGGTCGAGGACGTCTACGTCGACACCGCGGACAGCGACACCGGCCCGCACTGCATGGGGAGCTTCGCGAGCCGCGGCACGCACCGGGTCGGCAACGCCGTGATCGCCGCCGCCAAGGAAGCCCGCGCGGTGATGATGGAGGCGGCGGCGGAGGAGCTGGAAGTTAGCCCCGCCGACCTCGAGACCGACGGCAAGGGCAACATCCAGGTCAAGGGCGCGCCGTCGCGGCGGATCAGCACGCGGGACGTCGCGATTGCCGCCCAGTTCAAGCAGGGCCGGACCATCTCCGGCCGCGGCATCTTCCTGGTCCCGCTCTCCGACGTCGACCCCGAGACCGGCGAGATGACCCCGGTCACCTGCTACGCCCACGCCTGCCTGATCGCCGAGGTCGAGGTCGACGACGAGACCGGCGAGGTCCGGATGGTCGAGATGAACTCGGCCTACGAGCTCGGCCGCGCCCTCAACCCGAAGCTGGTCGAGCAGCAGCTGGTCGGTGGCGCCTGGATGGGCATGAGCCACGCCCTGTTCGAGACCACCGAGCCGTACTATCCCGACCGCCGCCACGGGCCTCGCGACTTCAACGAGTACCCGATGCCGGGGCCGGGCGACATCTGCCCGCACCACATCGCGGTGCTGGAGCGCCCGGCGCCGGACGGGCCGTTCGGCGGCAAGGGGCCGGGCGAGATGTGCGCGAACCCGGTGCTGCCGGCGGTCGCGAACGCGATCTACAACGCCGTCGGGGTGCGGGTCGACACGCTGCCGATCACGCCCGAGAAGGTGCTTCGCGGGCTCAAGGCCCAGGGCGGCGCCCGCCCGCAGGCCCGGGGCGGCTGAGCCCGTGCCGGGCGGTCGCGAGGTGGTCGGGATCGACGGGCCGGAGACGCTCGACCGCGCGCTCCGGGCCGCCCTCTACCTCGCCGGCGAGGGGCTCTCGACCGCGGCCTACCTCGCGCTCGCGCTCGGCAAGCCGCTGCTGCTCGAAGGCTCGCCCGGGGTCGGCAAGACCGAGGCCGCGAAGGCGATCGCCTCGGTCCTCGGCCGGCGGCTGATCCGGCTCCAGTGCTACGAAGGCATCGACGCGGCGAACGCTCTCTACGAGTGGAACTACCCGCGCCAGATGCTGGCGATCCGCCAGGCCGGCGACCGCCCGATCGACATCTACACCGACGACTTCCTGATCCCGCGGCCGATGCTCGAAGCCCTTCGTGAGCCGGACGACGCCGTCCTCCTGATCGACGAGATCGACCGCGCCGACCACGAGTTCGAGGCGTTCCTGCTCGAGTTCCTGTCCGACTTCCAGATCTCGATCCCCGAGCGGGGCACGATCCGCGCCTTCGAGCGGCCGGTCGTCATCCTGACCTCGAACCGGACCCGGGAGCTGCACGAGGCGCTACGCCGCCGCTGCATCTACCACTGGATCGACTACCCGGCCCCGGCCGAGGAGGCGGAGATCGTGATGATGCGGGCGAGCGGGGTCGCGCGCGAGACCGCGCGCGCCGTGGTGCAGGCGGTCGGGAGCCTCCGCCGCGAGCCGCTCAGCAAGCCGCCCGGGATCGCCGAGACGGTCGACTGGGCGGAGGCGGCGACGCTGCTCCATCAGCGGGGCGCCGCCTGGCCGGACGCGTTCCGGCGCGCGGTCGGCGCGGCGCTCAAGGACGAGGAGGACATGGCCTTCCTCGGCCGGCGGCTGGACGACATCGTCCGGGACGCGGCCGCATGAGCGAAGCGCTGCCGGGGGCCGCCCGCCCGTTCGTCGCCTTCACGGGCCTGCTCCGGGCGCACGGGTTCAGCATCGCGCCGGAGCAGACCACGGCCTTGATGGCCGGGACGACGCTCCTCGGCCCGAGGAGCATCGACGACGTCCGCCGGGCCGCGCGGGCGACGCTCGCCCCGCCCCCCGAGCGCATGGCCGAGTTCGACGCGCTGTTCAGCGCCTTCTTCGAGGGCCGGGAGGTCGTGGCGCCGGCCCCGGGCGAAGCCGAGAGCGAGGACGAGGTCCGGGTCCGGGACGAGGGGATGGATCGGCTCGAGCTCCCGGAAGCGGGCGAGCAGCGCGAGGCCGGCGAGGCCGCGACGGCGGCCGAGGTTCTGGGCGCTCGGCGCCTGCTGCCGCTTCGGGACGACGACCTGCTCCGCCGGCTCGCGCGCCAGGCCCCCGCGCGCCTCCCGCAGCGGCGGGTCCGGAGGCGGCGGGTCGCGCGCGCCGGCGACCGGATCGCGCTCCGCCGGGCCCTCCGGCTGGCAGTCAGGAACGACGGCGAGGTGATGCGGCTGCCCCGGCTCCGGCGGCGGAGCGCGCTGCGGGCGGTGCTGCTGCTGATCGACGTCTCGGGCTCGATGAAGGCCCGGAGCGACGAGCATCTCCGCTTCGCCCACACGCTGGTGCGCGCGTTGCCCCGGATCGAGGTGTTCACGTTCGGGACCCGCCTCACCCGGGTCACCCGCCCGCTCAGGCTCCGCCACCAGGAGCAGGCGCTCGAGGCCGCGTCCGCGATGGTGCCGGACTGGGACGGCGGGACCCGGATCGGGGACGCGCTCCAGGCTTTTCTCGCGGTCCCGCGCTTCGCCGGGTTCGCGCGCGGCGCCTACGTCCTGATCCTCTCCGACGGCCTCGAGCGGGGCGAGCCCGACGCCATGGTCGATGCGGTCCGGCGCCTTCGACGGCGGGCCTGGCGGCTCGACTGGCTGACCCCGCTCGCCGCGGACCCGGCCTTCGAGCCACGAACGGCGGGCCTCGCGGGAGCCCTCCCCTTCATCGACCGTCTGGGCGACGGCAGCTCGCTTGCCGCCGTCACCCGCCACGTCCTCTCCGGAACCCGGGCCCGCGCCGCATGATCGACGCGCATCACCACATCTGGCGCCAGGCCGACCTGCCGTGGCTGATGGGGCCGATGCAGCCCCGGATCTTCGGCCCGTACGAAGCGATCCGCCGCGATTACCCAATCCAGGAGTACCTGGAAGACATCCAGGGCAGCGGCGTCACGCGATCGGTCTACGTCCAGGCCAACTGGGCGCCGGACCGGTTTCTGGACGAGGCCGCATGGGTGCAGCGGACGGCGGACGAGCACGGCTGGCCGCACGCGATCGTCGCCTACGCCGACCTCACCGCCGACGACGTTCGACCGCAGCTGGACGGCCTGAAGAAGATCCCGCTGGTCCGGGGGATCCGCCAGCAGCTGCACTGGCACGAGAACCCGATGTACCGCTTCGCGAGCCGGCCGGACCTCGCGGCCGATCCGCTCGTCCGGCGGAACGTGGCGAGGCTCGGAGAGTACGGCTGGGTCTTCGATCTCCAGGTGTTCGCGGGCCAGATGGAGCACGCGGCGGCTCTGGCCGAAGCCTGCCCGGAGGTCACCTACGTCCTCCAGCACGCCGGCATGCTGGAGGATCTCTCCGATGCAAGGCGGGACGCGTGGCGGTCGGGCATGCGCCGCCTCGCCGCCTGCCCGAACGTCGTGAGCAAGCTCTCGGGGCTCGGGACCTTCATCCACCGGAACGACCCCGCGCACATCGCCCGGATCGTCGACGACACGCTGGCGCTGTTCGGGCCCGAGTGCTGCCTGTTCGGCTCCAACTTCCCGATCGAGAAGCTCTGGACCCCGTACGGCGAGCTGGTCGGCGCGTTCAGGAACGCGATCCGTCCGCATGGCCCGGAGGCGGAGCGGCAGGTGTTCGAGACGACCGCGGCCCGGGTCTACCGGATCTGACCCAGGCGCGGCGGCGTGTGTCGGGAGATCCGGAGTTCGCACGTCCTTTGAGCAGAACGACCCACCGGAGACCCGAACGATGCCCCAGATCACGAGCAAGATCGTGCCGCAGCTCTGGTTTATAGAGAGCGCAAAGGAGGCGGCCGAATTCTACGTCGGGGTGTTCCCCAACGCGCGGATCGACCGCGTCACCAGCCTGCCGGCGGACAGCCCTAGCGGCCCGGCAGGGTCCGTCGAGGTGGTCGACTTCACGCTCGCGGGCCAACCCTTCGTCGCTTTCGCCGCTGGGCGGTTCGACCCCTTCAACCACGCGATCTCGTTCACCGTCCGGTGCGAGGACCAGGCCGAGGTCGACCATTACTGGAACGCTCTTCTCGAGGGCGGCACGGCCGAGCAGTGCGGCTGGCTGAAGGACCGCTTCGGCGTTTCCTGGCAGATCGTGCCCGTCGCGCTCGGCGACTACGTTGCCGATCCGGACCGAGCCAAGGCGAGACGGGTCGCGGAAGCCATGCTGAAGATGGGCAAGATCGATCTCGAACGGTTGCACGAGGCTGCCCGCGCGTGAGCGGTGCTCGAGCTTTCGGTCAACCTCTTGCGGCGGAGGGCGGCGTGGTCGACTAGAATGATGCTCCGGGCCGGAGAGGGGCCGGCGAGAAGGGGCACGGCAGGGAGCGCACGCATGCCACTCGAGATCAAGATCCTCGACCTCGGCGACATCGAGCTCGAGAACAGCTTCCTCGTCCTCGGCCACAACTGCGGACGGACGGCGCGGGTCCCGGTCTACGGCTACCTGATCCTCGGCGGC
>DASUSF010000385.1:0-6402 GCA_036375275.1 Geminicoccaceae bacterium
CCTCGGCCAGGGCGAAGAGCGAACGGAGCGCCCCGGTCAGCTGGTTCTCCGAAGCCGCCCGGGCGGCGACGTCGTCGCCGGCGCCGATCGCCCGCTGACGCGCCTTCACCACCCGCTCCAGCACCCCCTGCTCGTGGGTCAGATAGCCCTTCGCCGTGTTGACCAGGTTGGGGATGAGGTCGTGGCGGCGCTTCAGCTGGACGTCGATCTGCGACCAGGCATTGCGCACCTGGTTCCGGCGTGCGACCAGCCGGTTGTAGAGCAGGATGCCGTAGAGCAGCACCACGGCCGCGAGCCCGCCCAGCACCCACACCGCCATCGCTTCTGTCTCCTTCGCCGGAGGGCCCGCCTGCTCAGTGGAGCAGGAGGTGGATGGGGAAGATCAGGAACCCGATCCACATCAACCCCACCATGATCGAGAGCATGGTGCAGGCGACGATCAGAACGAGCATCAGGTAGACCGCCACCGCCATGAGCGGCGGGATCATGGCGGCGAGCAGGAGGACGAGGAGCGTCTTCGGTGACCGGAGGTCGGCCTTCGGCCAGCTCCAGCGCTTCTTCACCAGCCCCTGACCCATGGCCATCAGCCGGTCCCGGCGTTTGCCGGCTGGCGGATGAACGTCGAACATCATGCCGATCGGCTGGTGGTGGCCGGACGCGGCCATTCGCGGCGGGACGATGAACAGTGGCGCCGCCTCGCGTACCCCCGTGAGCGGAACGTCGTGCTGCCGCATCAGGTGGACGATCGCCTGCGCGAGACCTTCGGGGTTCCGGGTGAGCTGGACGGCGGTGGCGTCCGCGAGATAGCGCCGCCGGCGGAGCATGAGCGCGAAGGTCGGGGACAGGAAGACGAAGCTCGTGAGGAACGAGACCAGGGAGAACATGCCGGAGGCGAGGTAGAGCGGCAGGGTGAGGAAGAGGAGCAGCCGGTTCTTCTCGAACCACTTGAGGTCGTCGTCCGGGGGCTCGTCCAGCAGATGCTCGACCAGCACCGCTTCCTGAGCCGGATCGCGGTTCGCTCTCCGTTGCAGGGCGAAGCGCAGGACCTGGCCGAGCAGCGCTCGGGAGCGCGGGCTGAACGGCGCCTTGAGGACGACGCTGGTGAGGTTCACGGTCGCGAACAGCGAGATCAGGAGCAGCGCGATCCGCTGGTCGCCGTTGCCGATCATCGCGATCAGGTGGGCGATCACGCCCTGGGTCTCGTCCCGGTCGCACCGGTCGAGGAGGCCGCGCGAGATCAGGATGGTGGCGGCTTCGTCGCTCGGCCCGAAGGCGGCGCCGGTGATCGCCGGGCTGTCGAGGACGACCAGGGCCGGCGGCGGCAGCCCCGCGGCGATCGCCATCTCGTCGACCAGGTTCCGGAGCTGGCGTTCCTCGAGGTCGCCCGGCCGGGGCGGCCGGGCGCCGAGCCGGGCGGCGACGCCGGCCATGCCGGCATCCACGACTATGGCCCTGACCGCGAGCCAGACCAGGAGCATGGCGAGCACGCCGGGCATGAAGACGATCAGCCCGACCGCGATCAGTTCCATCAGCCACTCCGGGCCCTCGGCGAACAGCCCGCCGGTCGCGTCCAGCATGCCGGCGAGGTCGGGCGCCGTGACCACGAGGCTCAGGACGTCGAGCGCGAGGACGGCGAGGCCGAACAGCAGCGGAAAGAGGATGCCGGCGAGCGGCAGGCCGGTCAGGACCAGGCCGAGGACGACCAGGACGGTGAACAGCTTGGCGGCGCGGCGGTGGCGGCGTTGCGCGTCCGCGAAGCTCTCGCGGTCGACCGGGCCCGGGACGGCTGGAGGAAGCGGTCGGAGAGCCTCGCCTGCGATCAGCATCACCTGCCATCCGAGCAGCCGGACGATCATCGGATAGCGCAGCCGGCGGACGCGCGCATGTGGATTTACGGGATGGCGCGGCGAGAAGCCGAGGGTCCAACGATCGCTTGACCCGGCCGGCGGTTGCGCCTCTCTTAGCCGGATAAGAAAGAGGAGGCGTTGCGATGTTCCACTGGTTGCGCGGCCTGACCGAGCGGTTCAGCAACGCGCAGAAAACACAAGCCGAGGCAGGGGGGCAACAAGCGATGGCGAACGAGAATTTCAAGGTGGTGGGCGGCTGCCGCTGCGACACCAACCCGGTCCGCTTCGAGTACACCAAGCGGCCGTTCGAGGTGCACTTCTGCTGCTGCACCGACTGCACCGACATCAGCGGCGGGGCGCTCGCCCTGATCGCGGTGGTCGAGAAGGCGCACTTCCGGGTCACGCAGGGCAGGGAGAAGATCAAGGTCTTCGACACCAAGCCGACCTGCCATCGCAGCTTCTGCGGCACCTGCGGCTGCCACATGTTCCTGCACGTCGACGCCTTCGACGACTTCGAGCTGGTCCACGTCCCGACCCTCGACCGCGGTCAGGACATCGGCACCAAGCCCGACCGCTGGGTGTTCACCAAGTCCAAGCACCCGCTGGTCACGATCCCGGACGACGGGCTGCCGCGGCACGAGGGCTGGGCGAACTCGCCCAACGCCGGCTGACGCTCAGGCTCGGGCGAGGGGGCGGAGCGGGACCCAGCAGCCGCGGCGGTCGCTCTCGAGGCAGGCCTCGATGAACGCCATGCCCATGACGCCGTCGCGCGCGCTCGGGAAGGGCAGGGCGGCCGGCTCGACCGGCCGCCCGGCGCGCCGGGCGACGATCGCTTCCGCGGCCTCGCGGTAGAGCGTGGCGAACGCCTCGAGGTAGCCTTCGGGGTGCCCGATCTCGGTCCGCGCCGAGCGGGTCGCCGCCGGCGAGAGCAGGCCGTCGATCCGCCGGGTCATGAGCACGGGGTGATCGTCCAGGCGGCGATGCAGCAGGTGGTTCGGCTGCTCGTGACGCCACTCGAGGCCGCCCTCGCTGCCGAAGATCCGGAACGACAGGCCGTGCTCCGCGCCGGGCGCCGCCTGGGTGACCCACATGCCGCCGCGGGCGCCGTCGGCGTAGCGGAGCAGCGCGCGGGCCGTGTCGTGGCTGCTGCGGCCCGGCACCACCGCCAGGACCTCGGCCATGACCTCGCGCACCTCCTGGCCGGCGACGTAGCTGCCGAGGTGGTGGGCGTGGCTGCCGATGTCGCCGAGCACCAGCGACGGCCCGAGCCGCGCCGGGTCGAAGTGCCAGTCGCCCTTCCTCCGGTCGGCCTCGACCAGGGTCGCCCGCTGCGGCTGGACGTACTCGAGCTGGATCTGGCGGACCTCGCCGATCGCGCCCCGCCGGACCATCTCGCGCGCCTCCCGGACCATCGGGTGGGCGCTGTAGTTGTGGGTCAGGCAGAAGACCAGGCCGGTCTCGTCGACCTTGCGCAGCAGCGCGAGCGCCTCCTCCAGGCTGGTCGCGAGCGGCTTGTCGCAGATCACGTCGAGCCCCGCCTCGAGGCACGCGATCGAGACCGGGACGTGGCGGTCGTTGGGCGTCATGACCGCGACCACGTCGATCCCGTCCTCGCGCCCGGCCTCCTGCCCGAGCATGTCCTGCCAGGACCCGTAGCCGCGCGGGATGCCGAGGCCGGCCGCGGCGGCCAGCGCGCGTCCCGGGTCGGAGGAGAGCACGCCGGCGACGATCTCGTAGGCGTCGTCGAGCCGGGCCGCCGCGCGGTGCACGGGCCCGATGAACGAGCCGGGGCCACCGCCCACGACACCGAGCCGGAGCCGTCGACCGAAGGTCTCGATGATCGGGTTCATCGCCGCTCTCCTCTCGATGTCGACGCATGGCGACTTCTCGTCGGACCCGCGCGATCGTACACGTGAAGCGGCGAGAAAGGAGCGGCGCGATGGCGAGGGGCCGGTTCCGCGGCGTCTATCCGATGCTCTATGCGTTCTTCGACGATGGGGGTCGCCTGGACCGGGGGGCGATGCGCGCGCAGATCGACTACTGCGTGGCCGGCGGCGCCCACGGCATCGCCTGTCTCGGGCTCGGCACGGAAGTGAAGAAGCTCACGCCCGACGAGCGCCGGGCGGTGGTCGCCTGGGCGGCCGAGGACCTCGGCGGCCGGCTGCCGCTCGCGGTCACGGTGTACGGCGCGACGCCGGAGGAGCAGAGCGCGTTCGTGCGCGACGCCGCAGCGCTCGGTACGGACTGGGTGATCCTGCAGCCGCCCCAGACCGGCGAGCGCTGGACCGAGGCGGGGCTCGTCCGCTTCTTCGGCGCCGTCGCCGACCGGAGCCCGGTCCCGGTCGCGATCCAGAACGCGCCGCAGTACATCGGGGTCGGCCTCTCCGATGCCGGGCTCGACACGCTCAGCCGCAACCACCCGAACGTCAGTCTCCTGAAGGCGGAGGGCTCCGCGGTCGAGACCGCGATGCTGATCGAAGCCACGCAGGGTCGGATGGAGGTCTTCCAGGGGCGGGGCGGGCTCGAGTTCCCGGACGTGATCCGGGCCGGCTGCGTCGGCATGATCCCGTCGGTCGAATCGGTGCATCTGCAGAGCCGGCTGTTCGAGCTCCTGATCACGGGCGATCCCCGGGACCAGCTGGAAGGCGAGCGGCTGTACGCCCGCCTCGCGCCGCTGATGGTCTTCCTCATGCAGTCGGTCGACAGCTTCCTCTGCTACGGCAAGCGCCTGACGGCGCGGCGGATCGGGATCGAGGCGGTGCACGACCGCGCGCCGGCCCTCGCGCCGACCGCCTTCGGCCTCGCCTGCCTCGAGCACCATGCGCGCGTGCTCGAGGCCCGCGATCCCGCGCCCGCGTGATCCCATCCGGATCCGCGGGCCGTTACCGGGCGAGGTGAGGGGACGTCGAAGCACCTCCGGAGCACCCATGGGGGACCGGCAGAGGGACGGGCGCTACCGTTCGACGCTGCGGTGGGAAGGGCGGAGCGTTGGCGCGGGAGGGCGGACGACCGGCGCGCGGTCACACCGAGAAGATGTAGGTTCCGATCATGAAGGCGACCGCGAGCGCGGTCGATACGATGAGGACGCGGCTGATCCAGCCCTTGCGCTCGCCCTGGCGGGCTTCCTCGGCGGATTCCTTGATGGGTGCCATGGGGGCAGGTGCTTCCGAAGCTGTTTCTGACGGACCGCCTGACTACGCGCTCGCCGCGCGGCCGGATCACGCATACCGCGCGACCCGCGTAATTCTCAGATGACGAAGACGTACGCGAGCGCGATCAGGACCACGGCCAGGACCGTCGAGATCACGAGGACCCGGCTGACCCAGCCCTTGCGCTCGGCCTGCCGGGCCTGCTCGGGTGTCTCGGTGGGATGTGCCATCGATGGACTCTCCGTTCCGATTCCTGCTCGCGGCTCTGGCACGAGGTGGCCAGCGCGCGCCGCTCCGACAACCGGCGGCGGTGGAATGCGAGGTGTGGAATCGAACGCGTTCAGGCGCGGTGCTGTTCCAGGGCCGCGAAATCGAGCTCGATCCCGTGGCCCGGCCGCTCGGGCGCGGTCGCATAGCCGTCGACGATCCGGAGCGGCTCGGCCTGGAAGCGCTCGAGCCCGAACCCGTGCATCTCCAGGAACGACTTGTTCGGGACCGCGGCGAGCAGGTGGACGTGGATGTCGTGGACGCCGTGCGAGGTCACCGGGAGGTTGAAGGCTTCGGCGAGCTTCGCGACCTTCATCCAGGGCGTGATCCCGCCGAGCGTCGCGGCGTCGGGCTCGGGGAACGCGACCGCGCCGGCGGCGATGAACTGCCGGAACTCGTAGAGGGTGTGGAAGTTCTCGCCGGTCGCGAGCGGGAGGCCGCCCTGCTCCATGATCCGGACGTGGCCGGGGGCGTCGTCCGGGATGGTCGGCTCCTCCAGCCAGACCAGGCCGGACGGCTGCAGCGCCCGCGCCGCGGCGATCGCCTGGTCGATCCGCCAGCGCATGTTGGCGTCGGCCATCAGCGGGAAGCCGGGGCCGAGCAGGTCGCGCATCGCCGCGACCCGGTCGACGTCCTCGGCCAGCACCGCCCGGCCGACCTTCATCTTGATCGCCCTGAAGCCCTTCTCGAGGTTGGCGCGGGTCTGGTCGAGCAGCTGCTCCAGCGGGAAATCGAGGTCGATCCCGCCGGCGTACGCCTGGACCTTCGGATCGTGCCCGCCGAGCAGGCGCCAGAGCGGCAGGGCGGCGCGCTTCGCCGCCAGGTCGTGGAGTGCCACGTCGACCGCGGCGATGGCGAAGGAGACGGCGCCACCGCGGCCGGGAAAATGCAGCGCCCACCACATCTTCTCGAAGAGAAGCTCGATCCGGGTGGGGTCCGCACCTTCGAGCACATGACGCAGGTCGCGCTCGATCAGGCTCGCGATCGCGGCGCCGCCGGCCCCGACGGTGTAGGTGTAGCCGAGCCCGGTCGCGCCCTCGTCGTCCCGGATCCGGACGGTGATCAGCTCGAAGTGCTCCATCAGCCCGTGCGTGCTGTCCGACAGCGCCACCGGCAGCGGCACCTTGAACAGGTCGACC
>DASUSF010000386.1:0-2321 GCA_036375275.1 Geminicoccaceae bacterium
AGGGCATCCGGCTCCTGCAGGAGGCGCTCGATCTCGGCGAGCAGAAGACCGCCACGGTGGCCGTCGCTCGCGCGGTGGTCGGCGGCGAGGCTCACGCTCACCACGGGCCTGGCAGCGAGGGCGCCGTCGATTGCCCAGGGGCGCTCCACGATCCGCCCGAACCCGACGATCGCGACCTGCGGCGGGTAGATCACCCCGATCACCGTCTCCGCCCCCCGCTCGCCGAGGCTGGTGACGGTGATGGTCGGGTCGGTCAGCTCCGAGCTCCTGAGGCCGCCCGTGCGAGCCCGCCGGACGAGGTCGCGAACCTTCATCATGAGTTCGGGCAGGGCTTTCTGGTCGGCGTCGTGGATGGCCGGAGCGACCAGGCCACCGCCCCGCAGCGAAACCGCCCACCCGGGATGGATACCGGGGCCGGCCCGGAATCCATCCCCTGACCAGAAACCATTGAGCTCCGGAAGCTTGCGCAGGGCCAGCGCGGTCGCTTTGAGGAACAGGATGGCAGGCAGGAGGCGCTCGGCCGGCGGTCGCTCCCGGTTCGCATCCTCCAGCCAGTGTAGCGGCCGGTGCAGATCGACCGTCTGGGTGAGGTAATAATGGGGGATCTCGCGCTTCGAGCGCGCCATGGCGGCGGCGATCGCCCGGCGCATCGGGCCGGGATCGAACCCCGCCCGCGGCGGGCGCGCCGGCGGCCGCTGGTCCGGGCCTGCACCGGCGGCGGCTTCGACGTCGGCGAGCGAGACCGCGCCCCCGGGGCCGGTGCCGCGAACGTCGCCGAGGGCCACGCCCAGCTCCGTCGCCCGCCGGCGCGCGGCCGGCGTAGCGCTGACGCGGGCTCCGGCCGCCTCGGGTGAAGGTACGTCCACCGGCGGCGCCTCGGATACGAGCCCGATCCCTGCGGGCGCTTCACGCGGCGGCTTCGGCAGCACGGGCTCCCCGGCCGGCGGCACAGCGGCGGGCTTCTCTGGCCGGGGCTCTGGCGCCGGCGCCGCGCCGTCGCTGCGCAGCTCGGCGAGCGGCGTACCCACCGGGACCTTGGCGCCGGGCTCGATCAGCATCCGCTCGAGCACACCGCTTTCGAAGATCTCGATCTCGATCGCGCCCTTCTGCGTCTCGACCACCGCGATCACGTCGCCGCGCTTCACGGCGTCACCCGGCCGCTTCAACCACTCGACCAGCGTGCCCGCCTCCATGTCGGCGCCGAGCGAGGGCATGAGAAACGCGCTCACGATGGCCCCCTCACGAGGCTCCGGGCGACGCTGGCGATGGTCTCCGGCTGCGGCAGCGCGGCCTGTTCGAGGTGCGCGGCATAGGGAATCGGTACCTCGGCGCTGCACACGCGACCGATCGGTCCGTCGAGATCGAAAAACGCCTGCTCGACCAGGCGCATCCCGATCTCGGCCGAGATCGAGCCGCTTTTCCAGCCCTCGTCGACGATCACCACCCGCCGCGTCCTGGCGACCGATGCGACCACGGTCGCCATGTCGAGCGGCCGCAGAGTCCTGAGATCGATCACCTCGGCCTCGATCCCCTCCGCAGCAAGGGTTGCGGCCGCTTCCAGGGTTTTGAACAAGCTGCCGCCATAGGTGACGAGCGTGACGTCGCGGCCAGAGCGGCGCACCCTGGCCGAGGCGATGTCGACGTCGGTGACGGCAGGGTCGAGGTCGCCCTCGAGGTTGTAGAGCATGACGTGCTCGAAGATCAGGACCGGGTTCGGGTCGGCGAGCGCGGTCTTGAGCATGAAGCGGGCGTCCTCGACCGTGGCCGGCGCCAGGACCTTGATCCCCGGAATGTGCGCGTACCACCCCTCGAGGCTGTGCGAGTGCTGAGCGGCGAGCTGCCGACCGGCGCCGGTCGCCATGCGGATCACCAGCGGCACCGCGAACTGCCCGCCCGACATGTGCGGGATGGTCGCGGCGTTGTTCATGATCTGGTCGATCGCCAGCAGGCTGAAGTTGCAGGTCATGACCTCGACGATCGGTCGCATGCCGGCGATCGCCGCGCCGATCCCGGCGCCGACGAAGGCGCTCTCGGAGAGCGGCGTGTCGCGCAGCCGCTCCTCGCCCAGCTCTTCGGCCAGACCCTTGGTGACGGCATAGCAGCCGCCGTAGCGCGCGACGTCCTCGCCCATGAGAAACACCCGGGGGTCGGCGAGGATCGCCTCGCGGATCGCCTGCCGGCAGGCCTCGCGATAGGTCATCTTGACGGGCGTGGCCTCGATCATGCCGGCACCTCGTCCATCAGCGCGAAGCGCTCGAGCTCCTCGACCGGCTCCAGCGTTCCCTGCTCCGCGAAGGTGACGGCCGCCTCGACCTCGGCGG
>DASUSF010000387.1:0-7517 GCA_036375275.1 Geminicoccaceae bacterium
CAGGCAAGGTCGGGATCATCACCGGCGGGGCGAGGGGCATCGGCCGGGCGACGGCGCTCCGCTTCCTCCGCGAGGGCGGTCGGGCCGTGGTCCTCGACCTCGAGGACGCGGACGGGCCCGTCGTCGCCGATCTCCGGGAGGCGGCGGGGGACGACGCCACCCGCCTGCTCTACATCGCCGGCGACGCGACCGACGAAGGCGAGGTCAAGCGCATGGTGGCCGCCGCGCGCGCGGCCGCCGGTCCCGCGCAGGTGCTGATCAACAACCTCGGCTTCGGCGACCGGGTGGTCCCGCTCGACCAGACGACGCTCGCGACCTGGAACCGCTTCATGACCCTCAACACGACCACGACCTTCCTGGTCACCCGCGAGGTGCTGCCGGAGATGCGCGCGCAGAAGGACGGCCGGATCGTCAACCTGTCGTCGATCACCGGGCGCAGCATCAGCGAGGTCGCGAACGTCCCCTACTCGGCCTCCAAGGCGGCGGTGCTCGGCTTCACCCGGAAGCTCGCCTACGAGGAGGGGCCGAACGGCATCCGCGTCAACGCCGTCGCGCCGGGCACGGTGTTCACCGACCGCGTCAGGGCGCGCTACGACGACCTGGGCGACGCCGAGCGCGACCGCCTGATCTCCGCCTATCCGCTTCGCCGGGTGGCGCGGCCCGAGGAGATCGCGGCGGCCATCCTGTTCCTGGCTTCCGATGACGCGAGCTACGTGACCGGCGCCGTGCTGGACGTGAACGGCGGGCGCTTCATGGGCTGACGGCGGGGGCCTTCCCGACCTCAGCCGGCGTCGGCCCCGGAACCGGACGGGGCGGGCGGCTCGTGCCAGAACCACCAGGTCCGCTCGATCACCCACGCCCGGGTGTCGTCCTGGAAGGCCCGGAAATGCGCGGCCCGCCGGTGCTCCTCCAGGGCCGCGTCGTCCCGGTAGCGCTCGACCAGCAGGAACAGGCCGGGATCGTCCCGGTTCCGGTGCACGTCGAACTGCCGGCAGCCCGGCTCGCGCGCCAGCGTGATCGCGGCATGGCGCCTGAGCCGTTCCTCGAAGGCCGGGAGCGCATCCTCGCGGACCCGGAGGTGCGCGGTGTGCAGGATGGTCATGCCGCGCCCGCTCGCCCGCCTGGCGTGGCCGCGTCGGACCCGGTTCAGCGGTAGCCCATCTCGTAGAGCCGGTTGACGCTGTCCTCGATGTCGGCATCCGGGTTCTCGGAGATGATCTCGAGCATCGGCTTGTCCCGGTAGCCGACCTCCTTCATCACCGCCGGCACGCCCGCGAACGGGACGTCGCCCCGGCCGACCGGGTCGTGCCGGTAGACCCTCTGGCCGGTGTCCGAGACGTGGACGAGCCGCAGCCGGTCCTTGACGCAGCGGAGCCCCTCGCCCGGATCCTCGCCGATGAAGTGGCCGTTGGCGACGTCGTAGAGGACGTGGATGTCGTCGTTGCCGTAGTCGTCGAGCGCCTTCATCAGCGAGGGCGCGTCGGGCAGGAAGGCGAAGGGCATGTTCTCGACCAGGATCCTGGTGCCGCCCTGCCGGGCGATCGGGTGGAGGGTGTCGAGGGCCTTGTAGAAGTGGCCGAGCAGCTCATCCCGTGGGGCGGGGAACAGCGGGTTCTGCTTGCCGGGGCCGATCAGGATGCTCTCCGCGCCGAGGTCGCCGGCGAGCTCGGTGAACTCCGAGATCAGGGCCAGCGAATACTGGCGCATCTCGCGCGACGCGCCGGCGACGTTGAGGTCGATGTTGGGCATGTTGAGGGCGACCAGCCGGCACCCGCACTCGTCGATCACGCGGCGCAGCTCGCGACGGCCGCCGGCGTCGAGATCGGCGGCCCAGAGATGTCCCGGGTACATCATCAGCTCGAGGTCCCGGTATCCGAGGCCGGCGAGATGGCGCACGGTCTCGATGCCTGTGAACTTCTGCGTGTAGGAGTAGACGTTGATCGCGAAGGTCGTCTTCCGGTCGGCCATGCTGGTCCCCTGTCGTGGCTGTCGTGGGCGGAGGGCCGCGCCTCAGCTCGTGAAGTCGCGCCAGGTGAGGCGGGGCTGGTAGCCGAGCCTCGCGCGCGCGTGGGTGATGTCGAACACGCCGGCCGTCGGCAGATCGTCGTAGAGACCGGGCCGGCGGATCTCGGGCAGCCGCCCGAAGCGCTCCTCGATCATCTCGAGGGTGGGGCGGCGGTTCAGCCCGTCCGCGGCGCCGATGAAGAAGCAGTCGTAGGAGCCGTCCTCGAGCTCGAGCGCGAGATCGAAGCCCTGCGCGACGTCTTCCGGCGCCACGTAGCCCCACAGGTGGTAGTTCTGCACGTCGCTGCCGCGCGCCTCGATCTCCGGGTATTCCGGCGCGAAGACGATGTGCCCGGGCCGGATCACCAGCACCTCGAGCTGGCGACGGTCGGCGAAGGACCTGGCGATGGTCTCGGTGACCGCCTTGCTCAGCGAGTAGACCTCGGTCGGCCGGATCGGATGCGCCTCGTCGACGGGCAGATACTGCGGCGCCCAGTCCTTGGGGTTGTAGTGCAGGCCGGTCGCGGAATCGCTAGAGGCCACGACCACCCGCCGCACGCCTTCGTCCTCGCACGCCTGCAGCACCGCCCAGGTCCCGAAGGTGTTGGTCTGGAAGCAGAGCTCCGGGCTCGAGGTGCGCGGGTTCGGCACCGCCGCGAGGTGGACGACGGCGTCGGCGCGGGCGTCGCGCAGCACGCTCCGAAGCGCCGCAAGGTCGGTGATGCTGACGTCGGCATGAGCGACCTCCGGGGCGTGCGGCGCCACCTTGTCCACGACCGTGAGCCGGCAGCGCCCGCGGAGGCGCTCGACCACGTAGCGGCCGAGCCGCCCGCTGCCTCCGGTCACGACGACGTTCTGGTAGCGCATTCCGTCACCTCCCCCCGGGTCGACCGTGCCCGCAGCACTGGTCAGTCGTCGAGACCGATCCAGCGCCGCTCCTCGGCCGAGCGGTACACGGCCTCCTCGATCATGATGTTGCGCAGGTACTGGCGCGCGGTGTTCTCGATCGGCGCGCCTTCGCGCAGATGGTCCACCACATGGGCCTGGAGCGCGTGGACGCAGTCGCCGCTGTAGCCGCGGTTCTCCCAGTGGTAGCGATGCTCGCGTTCCTGGCCGCCGCGGGGGCGGACGTGGATACGCGCGTGGCCGTCGACGCGGATGCTGCCCTCCGACCCCTCCAGCAGCAGGGAGCCCATGGTGAGGCGCGGGTTGTCGGCGGCGAAGTCGGCGAGGCGGTTGCCGTCGAGCAGTCCGGCGGCGCCGTTGTCGAAGTCGAAGACGACGAGACCCGCGTCCTCGCCGGCGATGGCGGGGTTGAGCCTTCGCAGGCGGGCGAAGACGCCGCTGACCTCGCCCAGCAGGAAGCGGAAGACGTCGATCATGTGGATCCCGGTCTCGTGGATCAGGAACCGCGGCATCTTCTGGAAGTAGGGCTGCCGGTCGAGGTAGGCCCGCGGGCCCCGCCCGTCGCCGGGGCGCATCCGGAAGGTGACGCCGTAGGCCTCGCCGATCGTGCCTTCGGCGACCAGCTTCGCGGCCGTGCGGTTCCAGGGCTTCCAGCGCCAGTTCTCGTGCGCCACGAGAAGGCTGCCGGCGCGCTCCGCGGTCTCCACCAGGGCGATGGCCTCCGCGAGCGTCGGCGCCAGGGGCTTCTGGCAGATGGCGGGGATGCCGCGGATCGCGGCGGCGCGGACCAGCTCGGCGTGGCTCTCCGGCGTGGTGATCACGTCGACCAGGTCGGGCTTCGTCTCGTCCAGCATCCGGTCCGGATCGGTGTAGACCGCGGCGATGCCGAACTCCCGGGCGAGGCTCCCGGCACGCTCCCGATCGGTCCGGACGCAGATGCCGACCAGCTCGACCCCCGGAATGCGCTGCCAGCCGTCATAGTGGTAGTGGCTGAAGAAGCCGGCGCCGAACGCGGCCACCCGCAGAGGCTGCATCGTTCCCTCGTGCCGTTCCCTGCTCGCACCGGCGAGGCTAGGTTTCACAATGATGGATGTCAATCACTCATGCGAAATCAGGTGCGCTCGGCATCGAGGGCGTAAGCCAAGCCGTACAGGCCGGCCGCCACCGCCGCGCCGGTCGCGCCGGCGAGCCGCTGCCGCCACGGCTCGAGCAGGTCGACGAGGGGCTCAGGGGCGCTGCCGTGGGCGATCAGCGCCGCCCCCGTCACATGATCCGCGATCCCGCGCAGCTCCTTCTCCCTGCTGTCGAGCGCCGACCGCTCGCGGTCGGCGACCCAGAGCTCGAGCGCGAGGGTGCCCCGGCGCCCCTCGCACTCCTGCAGCAGTGGCGTCCAGCCGACGACCTCCGCAGGATCGGCGCCGGCCGGCGGATCGAACCGGAACGTCGCGACGAACCCGCCTTCCGCGCGGCCGCTCCGGGCAGCCACCCGGCAGACGGTGCGCGAGTTGTTGATGATGTTCGGCTGACACCGGAGGCTCCATTCGGTCGGCTGGTTGAGCCGCTCGAGGTAGGCGGGCGAGGCGAGGACGCCGGGATCGCGCGTCTCGTACCGGATGAAGATCCGTGGCCCCCCGCGCAGGGCGGCGTAGCGCCGCGCGCTCAGGAAGCCGGGCACGGCGACCCTCTCCGGGTGATGCTGCCGGTCGTACCAGGCGAGCGTCTCGGGTTCCTGGCCCGCCGCAACGTCATGCCAGATCGCCAGGATGCCCTGGCAGTCGGTGCGCATGGCTTGCCTCCCATGATGGCGTCGCGGGGCAGGCCCGCGCGGATGCCCGGCGTCCAGGCACCGGCGCACAAGTGATTTCGCGATACAGGTTGACTTCCGACAATCCTGAACGATAGGATTCTGCTGCTTCGATCGCCGGGTCGTCAAGCGGTCCGGCAGCAATCGCACGAACGGGCCAGGTCGCAGAAACCGAATGGCGGCCGACGTCCGCCGCCGCGGGAGGCAGCATGAAGGCCGACAACGGTCCTCGTCCCATCGACATCCCGATGCTGATCGGGGGCGACTGGCGCACGGCCGGGCGGACGCGCGACATCATCGATCCCTACCGCGGCGACATCGTCGGGCGGGCGCCGGAATCCAGCGAGCGCGACACGGACGATGCCGTGGCGGCGGCGGTCGCCGCCAAGGAGGCCATGGCCAGGATGCCGGGCTTCAAGCGCGCCGAGTTGCTGCGGCGGGTCCAGGACCTGCTCCTGCAGCGGGCCGACGCCGTGGCCGAGACGATGGCCCGCGAGACCGGCAAGGCGATCAAGGACGCCCGGGCGGAGGTCATCCGCTCGCAGGACACGATCTCGCTCTCGGCGGAGGAGGCGATCCGCATCCAGGGTGAGCACATCCCCCTCGACGGCTCCGCCATGGGCGCCGGCAAGATCGCGGTGATGCTCCGGTTCCCGGTCGGCGTGGTCGCCGCCATCACGCCGTTCAACGCGCCGTTCAACCTCGCCTGCCACAAGCTCGCCCCGGCGCTGGCGGCCGGCAACGCGATCGTCCTCAAGGCGCCGCCGCAGGCGTCGCTCACGGTCCATCGGCTGATTGAGATGTTCGTCGATGCCGGCGCGCCTCCGGGCGCGGTGAACGCCCTCTATGGCGAGACGGCGGGTCCGGCGCTGGTCGGGGACCCGCGGGTCGACTTCATCACCTTCACCGGCTCGACCCGCGCCGGCGCCAGCATCAGGGCCGCGTCGGGCCTCCGTCGCGTCGCGCTCGAGCTCGGCGGGACCGGCACCACGATCGTCTGCGACGACGCCGACGTCGAGGCGGCCGCTCCGGTGTGCGCGCGGAACGCCATGCGGCTCGCCGGCCAGAGCTGCATCTCGGTGCAGAACGTGGTCGTCCACCGGTCGATCCACGACGCCTTCGTCGACCGGGTGGTCGAGGAGGTCGAGCAGCTCGTGGTCGGCGACCCGCTCGATCCCGGGACCGACGTCGGGACCCTGATCAGCGAGGCGGCGGCCACCCGGGTCGAGAGCTGGATCCGGGAGGCTTCAGACCGCGGCGCCGAGGTCGTCACCGGCGGCAGGCGGGAAGGCGCGCAGCTCGAGCCGACCGTCCTCGTCAACGTCGACCCCGACATGAAGGTGGTGTGCGACGAGGTCTTCGGGCCGGTGCTGTCGATCCAGCCGTTCGACGACGTCGAGGCGGTCTTCGAGTCCATCAGCCGCAGCCGGTACGGCCTCCAGACCGGGATCTTCACGAGGTCGCTGCCGACCGCGATCAGCGCGGTGCGCAGGATTCGCACCGGCGCCGTGATCATCAACGGGACCTCGACCTGGCGGACCGACCAGCTCGCCTATGGCGGCGTCAAGGACAGCGGCATCGGGCGCGAGGGGCCACGCTACGCCATCCGCGACATGACCGAAGAGCGGCTCATGCTCTTCAACCTCTAGAGACGGCGGGCGAACCGCCCGGGTGCATCACCAGGCAGGGCAGCCGCGATCGATCCCGGATCGTCCGAGCGGGTGCCCCGATCATCAGGAAGGGGACGCAGACCCATGATCAGAAAGCTCACCACCACCATGATCCTCGCGGGCGCCGCTGCCATGCTGACCGGCGCGGCGCTCGCGCAGGACTTCCCCGAGCGACCGGTCGAGCTGTCGGTCTGGGCCTCGGCGGGTGGCGGCACCGACACGACCAACCGCTATCTCGCCCAGGCCATGGAGAAGGCGCTCGGCGGCAAGATCAACGTCGTCAACCGGACCGGCGGCGGCGGCGGGGTCGCGATGAATCACGTCTGGTCGCAGCCCCACGAGGGCTACTACTGGCTCGGCGCCTCCGAAGCCATGCAGGTGGTGAAGGTCATGGGCTACCACCCGACCGGCACGCGCGACTGGCGCTGGTACATCGTCGGCGGCGCGCCCGGCGTGATCTCCGTGCCCGAAGGCTCGCCCTACCAGACGCTCGACGATCTGATCGCGGCGGCCAAGGAGAACCCCGGCGGCGTCAAGGTCGGCCACTGCCCGATCGGCTGCGTCTGGCACATGAAGGCGCTCTCGCTCGGCCAGGGCGCGGAGGTCGAGTTCAACTACATCCCGTTCGAGGGCAGCGCTCCCGCCCAGGTCGCGGCCCTGACCGGCGAGGTCGATGCCGTCGTCTCCAGCATTTCCGAGCAGGCCGAGTTCATCCGGGCCGACAAGTTCCGGCCGCTCGCGGTGATCGAGATGGAGCCCTACGAGTTCGCGGACCAGGGCACGATCCCCGCCGCCGGCGAAAAGTACCCCGGCATCCAGGCGATCCCGGCGCGGCAGTGGCTGGGCATGGCGATCCCGGGCGACACCCCGCCCGAGGTGATCGAGAAGATCGACGCCGCCTTCGAGGAGGCGATGCAGGACCCGAAGCTCCGCGAGCTCGAGACCGAGCGCTTCATGACGCTGAGCGGGGAGTACGGCGAGGAGGCGTTCGACATCCTCGACAAGATGGAGCGGGTCATGAGCTACAAGCTCCATGAGCTCGGCGTGGCCGAGACCGACCCCGCGGAGGTCGGGATCGAGAAGCCCGCCAGCTGAGCAGAACGGCCCGGCAGGGCGCGCGGCGCCCTGCCGGC
>DASUSF010000388.1:0-18608 GCA_036375275.1 Geminicoccaceae bacterium
GTCGTGCCGCGCCATCAGGGCGACCGCCTGCTCGGGATCGAACCTCGCCGCCCGGCTCGCCAGCACCGGCACCCCGAAGTGGAGGCTCGCCATCAGGACGTCCATCAGCCCGCCGATCCAGGCCCAGTCGGCCGGGGTCCAGAAGCGGTCGCCGGGCTGCGGGAAGAAACGGTTCGGGAGCTGCACGCCCGGCAGGTGGCCGAGCAGGAACCGGTGCGCGTGGAGGGCGCCCTTGGGGTTGCCCGTGGTGCCCGAGGTGTAGATCAGGACCGCCGGGTCGTCCGCCAGCGTCTCGACCGGGGCGAACGCGTCGGACGCCTGCTCGAGCGCCCGCTCCAGGCCATCCGCGCCAGCGTGGTCCACGATCCAGACCGTCTCGAGGTCAGGGAGGTCGTCCCGGATCTCGCGGAGCTTCTCCGCGCCCGCGCCGTCGGTGACGACGGCCCGGGCGCCGCTGTCCCGGAGGCGGAAGGCGAGCGCGTCGGGGCCGAACAGCGTGAACAGCGGCAGCGCCACGGCGCCGAGCTTGTAGACCGCGAGGTGGGCGAGCAGGGTTTCCGCCCGCTGGCCGATGAGGATGCCGACCCGGTCGCCGCGCCCGATCCCGGCGACGTGGAAGACGTTGGCGAGACGGTTGGAGGCGGCGCGCAGCTCCTCGAAGGTCCAGCTCCGGACCCGCCCGCCGAGGTCCTCGATCAGCGCCTCGCCCCGGCCGGCGGCCGCGTGCCGGTCGCACACCGCCGCCGCCATGTTGAAGTGGTCGGGAATCCGCCAGCGGAAGGTCTGGCGGAGCGTGGCGTAGTCGGGTGCGGGCTCGAGCATCGGAGGCCTCCCGCCCGCTCGCGCTTGCTGGCCGGTCGTGCTTCGGTGTAAGGAGCGGGCCGCCCGATGGTAGCCTCCGCCCGATCCCGGGCAAGAGGCGGAAGCGGTGCCGCGCCTGCTCCGAAGAAGACTGCCCGACGACTGCCCGATGACTGCCCGAGGACCGTGATGAGCCAGAAGGTAGCCTTGATCACCGGCGTGACCGGCCAGGACGGCGCCTACCTCGCCGAGCTGCTGCTCGGCAAGGGCTACGAGGTGCACGGCGTCAAGCGCCGCTCGTCGTCGTTCAACACCGAGCGCGTCGACCACCTCTACGTCGACCCGCACGACGCCGAGACCCGGTTCTTCATGCACTACGGCGACCTGACGGACGCCACCAACCTGATCCGGCTGGTCCAGGAGACGCAGCCCGACGAGATCTACAACCTCGCCGCCCAGAGCCACGTGCAGGTGAGCTTCGAGACCGCCGAGTACACCGCGAACGCCGATGCGCTGGGCACGCTCCGCCTGCTCGAGGCGATCCGGATCCTGAAGCTCGAGGACAAGGTCCGGTTCTACCAGGCCTCGACCTCGGAGCTGTACGGCAAGGTCAAGGAGGTGCCGCAGCGCGAGACCACGCCGTTCCACCCTCGCAGCCCCTACGGCGTCGCCAAGCTCTACGGCTTCTGGATCACGGTCAACTACCGCGAAGCCTATGGCTACCACGCGTCCAACGGCATCCTGTTCAATCACGAGAGCCCGATCCGCGGCGAGACCTTCGTCACCCGCAAGATCAGCCGGGCGGTGGCGGCGATCGAGCACGGGCTGCAGGAGCACCTCTACATCGGCAACCTCGACGCGCGGCGTGACTGGGGCCACGCGCGCGAGTACGTCCGGGGCATGTGGCTGATGCTGCAGCAGGACGAGCCGGACGACTACGTGCTCGCGACCGGCGAGATGCGGAGCGTGCGCGCCTTCGTCGAGCACGCGTTCGCCCGGGTCGGCCGCGAGATCGAGTGGCGGGGCAGCGGCGCGGACGAGGTCGGGCTGGATGCGCGGGACGGGCGCGAGCTGGTCCGGGTCGATCCCCGCTACTTCCGCCCGGCCGAGGTCGAGGAGCTGCTCGGCGATCCGACCAAGGCGCGCGAGCGGCTCGGCTGGACCCATGCGACGAGCTTCGAGGCCCTGGTCGCCGAGATGGTCGACGCCGATCTCGCCCTGGTCGCGCGCGAGGGCGTGCGGCAGAGCCACACCTGAACGTCTGGAGGGCCGGATGATGAGCGAGGGCCGGGTCGACCCGCCGTTCGAGCTTCGCGGGCGGCGGGTGTGGGTCGCCGGGCACCGCGGGATGGTCGGGAGCGCCCTGGTCCGACGCCTCGCCGACGAGGACTGCGAGATCCTGACCGTCGGGCGGCAGGAGTGCGATCTCCGCCGGCAGGACCAGGTCGACGACTGGATGCGGGGGGCCAGGCCCGAGGTCGTGATCGTCGCCGCCGCCAAGGTCGGGGGCATCCTCGCCAACGACACCTATCCGGCCGACTTCCTCTACGACAACCTGATGATCGAGGCGAACGTCATCCACGGCGCGCACCGGACCGGAGCGGCGAAGCTCCTGTTCCTCGGGTCGAGCTGCATCTACCCGAAGCTGGCCCCCCAGCCGATGACCGAGGACGCGCTGCTCACCGGCCCGCTGGAGCCGACCAACGAGTGGTACGCCATCGCCAAGATCGCCGGCATCAAGCTCTGCCAGGCGTACCGGCGCCAGCACGGGGCGGACTTCATCAGCGCCATGCCGACCAACCTGTACGGGCCGGGCGACAACTTCGACCTGATGTCGAGCCACGTCGTCCCGGCGCTGATCCGGAAGATGCACGAGGCGAAGCTCGCCGGCCTGCGCGAGGTCGAGGTCTGGGGCACGGGCCGCCCCCGCCGCGAGTTCCTGCACGTCGAGGATCTCGCCGACGCCTGCGTCCATCTCCTCAGGCACTACAGCGCGGAGATGCACGTCAACGTCGGCTGTGGCGAGGACCTTCCGATCGGCGAGCTGGCGGACGTGGTGCGGCGCGTGGTCGGCTTCGAGGGCGGGCTGCGCTTCGACCCGTCCAAGCCAGACGGCACGCCCCGGAAGCTGCTCGACACCTCCCGCCTCACCGCCCTCGGCTGGCGGCCGAGGGTCCCGCTCGAGGCGGGGCTCGAGAGCGCCTACCGCTGGTTCCTCGACCACCCCGAAGCCCGCGCCGCCTGATCCGCGGAGCGGCGGATCCGGCCGTCGAGCCGATCGCCTCCGGCAACCGAGGAGGCCGACGCGCTCAGTTGGTGGCGCGCGCGGCGGCGAAGCGGTCAGCGCGGGCCACGGCCTCGCCGATCTCGTCGCCGGTCATCCGCTCGGCCAGGAACGAGCGGTTCCTGGTCGCCATCTCGTGCCCGCTCCGGGCCGCGAGCTCGAGCCACATGTAGGCCTCGACCAGATCGACCTCGGCGCCCCAGCCGAGGGCGTACATGCTGCCGAGGTTGTTCTGGGCGTCGGCGTCGCCCTGCGCGGCCGACTCCCGATAGAGCTCGAGCGCCTGCGCGTAATCCTGCTCCACCCCCTGGCCGAAGGCGTACAGGCAGCCGAGGCGGAACTGGGCCGCCGGATGCCCCTGCTCGGCGAGCGGCTCCCATTCCTCCATCGCACGCTCGAAATCGCCGCGATCGAACGCTTCGCAACCCTTGTCGAAGTCGGCGGCGCCGGCCGGCAGGCCGATCACCCCCGCGAAGATCACCAGAACGGCGAGGATCACGCCGCGCATCGCCCTCTCCTTCGGCACCCCGTGGTGGCATGCCTCAGCCTGGACGCGCTTCGAGCCCGGCGATTTGATCCAGCGCAAGCTTTGGCGTCAGAAGAAGCGGGCGAGGCGGACCTCGAGGTAGTCGTCCTTGCGGATGCCGGCGAGAAGGTCCTCGTCCGGCACGTTCGCGAAGGCGCGGAGGGTGACCTCGATCCGGTAGCGCTCGCCGATCCGGCGCTCGGCCTCGAGGTTCCAGGCCATGGCGCCGGTCTCCCAGTCGACCACCACGCCGGCCAGGATCTCGCTGCCCTGGACGTCGTTGAAGGCGAGCCGGCTGCCGAGGAAGAGGTCATGGTCGAACACCGTCGGCGGCGCCGCGTCGTCCCGCCCGTCGAGATGGACTTCGGCGAGCAGGCCGAGATCGACAGCGGTGTCGAGGACGCCGAACCGGGTGTGCTCGAAGCCCGCCACGGTCGCGAGAAAGGGCTCTCCCTGACCGGCCCTGGCGATGGCCTCGCCCTTCCAGAGCCAGGCGCCCCGGGTGGCCTGGAGGTCGAGCCCGGTCTGATGGATCAGGTCGTAGTGCGGCACCAGCTCGATGCGGCCGCCGCGCGCCTCCGGCAGCAGCCGCGGCTCGCGTCCGGTGCCGAAGAAGTGCGCGAGCCCGAGGTCGATGTCGCCGAACGTGCCGGCATAGCGGAACGCGAGGTCGACGTGCCCCTGTCCGAGGTCGCTCTCGAAGCGGCCCTCGCCGGCCGCGACCGGCAGCGGGCCGCGGAGCCGCGCGTCGTCGCCCGGAAAGGTGCGGAGGCGGAAGCCCGGGAGGAGGAAGCCGGTGAGCGCCCCCCAGTCGCGCAGCACCGTCAGGCTCGCCATCGGCTGGCCGAGCTTGTCCTCCTGGTCGATGTCCTCGACGAGATCGGTCTGGTTGATCACGTCGACCAGGTGCCGCGACTCGGCGACGCCCCAGAAGACCTTGGAGATGCCAAGCACGAGGTCGTAGTCCTCGCCGAGATGGGTCCAGCTCGCTTCCCGGACATCGGCGTGGGTGCGCTCGTCGTCGTCCGCGTCCAGGCGCACGAAGGGGATCAGGGTCAGGTAGTCGAGGCCGTCGTTCCACTCCAGGCGGAGCTCCGGCTCGATCACCAGCGAAGGGCTGAAGCCGGCGCGGTCCTGGCGCGGCGAGGCCGGCGGCCGGGTGAAGACGCGGGTCTCGACGGCGACGGATCCCCCGGCGACGGCGTCGACCTCGGCGGCGGCCTCGGCGGCGACCGGGGCCGGCGCGAGGGCGACCGCGACGGCGGCGAAGCATGCCCGGTCGGCCCGGCAGCGCACGTTCAGGGCAGCATCCGATCGGATGCGACCGCCGGCTCTAACGGAGCCGCGGCAGCCGCTTCGGGTTGAACGACGCCTCGCTCACGCCCTGCCCGAAGTCGTAGTCGTCGAAGTGCAGCGTCGTGCTCTTGCCGGTCTGCTGGTTGCGCATCGTCATCTCGTGCGCGCGCCAGAAGCGATCCAGATACTGGCGGTAGTCGCGGAGCTCGAGGGTCTTCAGGAGCGCGTCCTTCCGGTCGTAGTATTCGATCCGGATCGGGCGGTACTCCTGCTGATCGACCCAGACCAGCTGGCGCGTGTAGCCCGAGTTCTCGTAGACCGGAATGCGCTCGACGACGAAGCAGGCGAGGCCGGCGCCGGCCGGGCCGGGACACGCCTCGTCGCGCAGCCAGCGGTAGGTGTACTTCGCGAGTTCCTGGGCGAGCAGGTCCTCGTAGGCGAACTCGGAGCCGACGAAGGGGCCGGACTTGTTGGCCGAGCTGACGCGCTTCACCCGCTTCAGGGCCGGCAGGTAGAGCCACTGGTCGTCCGGCTCGGCGATGTGGGTGTAGCTGAGCAGCGCGGTGCCCTGGACGTCGCGCGGGCGATCGAAGATCACGAGGCTCTTGTCGCCCTCGTCCGCGGTCGGCTCCTCGAGCGTGGTGATCCGGAGCGCGCGCCGGCTGCTCTGGCCCTGCGCGTTGCTGAGGATCATCTCGAGCCCGGCGGCGCTGTCCCCGAAGCCGGTCTCGCGGCGGTCCATCTCGACCGCGATCGCGTACCCCTTGCTCGCGGGGTCGTCGGCGGCTGCCTCGGCGGCCCAGGGGAGCAGCGTCAGCAGCGCCGCGGCGAGCGCGGCACGGCGAAGGTCAGCGAGCGGCGGCTGGTTCATGGGCGGCGACAGTTCCATACGGCAGGCTTGGCCGGTCGAGGGTGAGGAGCAGGGCGGGCAGCAGGGTGAAGTCGGCGACGAGCGCCGCGGCGATGCTGATGGCGGTGAGCAGGCCGAGGCTCGCGTTGAGCTGGAAGGCGGAGAGCGCGAGCATCGCGAAGCCCGCGATCAGGACCGCCGAGGTGACCAGGAGCGCCGCGCCGACGGTCCTGAAGGCGTGGCGGACCGCCGCGGCGGCCCCCGCCGACTGCTCGCGCCGCGCGCGCCGGTACTTGCTGAGGAAATGCACCGTGTTGTCGACGATGATGCCGAGCGAGGTCGCGGCCACCACCGACACGGCGAGCCCGATCTCCCCGATCACCAGCGCCCAGAGCCCGAACGCCACGATCACCGGGACCAGGTTCGGGATCAGGCTGAGCAGCCCGAGCCGGAGGTCCCGGAGCGCCACGGTCAGGACGATGGAGATCAGCGCCAGGGCCACCGCCGTCCCATAGAGCATCGCCTGGATGTTGCGCTCCGAGATGTAGGCGAACATGACGAAGGGGCCGGTCGCGGGGCTCCCCCGGGCGCTCTCGAAGTTCCGGTCCAGCCAGTCCCGGGCGGCGGCGGCGAGCGCCCGGGCGTCCGCGGTCGTGATGTTCTCGAGGGTCGCGACCAGCCGGGTTGCCGCGCGGTCGATGTCGATCCGGTTGTTCAGATCGAGCCCGAACGGCAGGGACATCTCGTAGAGCAGGAGGTACTGCGCGGCGAGCTCGCGGCTGTCGGGCAGCCGGTGGTGCGCCGGATCATCGCCGTGGAGGTTCCGGTTCAGGCGGACCATGACGTCGGAGAGGCTGTTGACGTGCACCACCTCCGGGCGCGCCTCGAGCCAGGTCTTGAACGCGTGCAGGCGCTCGAGATAGGCCGGCTCGGCGATCCCACCGCTGCTCCCCGACGGCAGCGACCAGTGCATCTGGTAGATCCCGGAGAGGTGCTCGGTCGCGAAGTCGGTGTCGGCCCGAAAGCGGATCGAGGGGTCGAAGTAGTCGACGAACTGGTCGTTCAGCTCGATCCGCGGAATCCAGGCCGCGAGCAGCGCGACCGCGACCGCCGTGCCCACGAGCACGCGCCGGCGATGGCGGATCACCCACGCCGCGACCTCCTCCATCCGCGCCGGCGCCCGGTCCCAGAGGTGGCGCGGCGCTCGCGGCGGCAGGACCATGAGCAGCGCCGGCAGGAACAGCACCGCGTAGATCCAGGCCGCCCCGACCCCGAGCGCGGTGATGTTGCCGAGGTCGCGAAACGGCGGCGCGTCGCTGAAGTTGAGGGACAGGAACCCGATCGCGGTGGTCAGGCTGGTCAGGAACACCGGCTGGAAGTTGATCCTGAGGCTCTCGCGGAGGGCCGCCTCTGCGCTCGCGCCGCGGCCGCGCTCGTGCAGCATCGTGACCAGGATGTGCACGCTGTCGGCGACGGCGAGGGTGAGGATGATGGTCGGCGCGACCGCGGACGGCGGGCTCAGCAGGATCCCGAGCCAGCCCGCGAGGCCCATCGCGGTCACCGCCGAGAGCCCGATCACCAGGACCGTCGCCAGGACCGCGACCAGGGAGCGCAGGAAGGCGAGCAGCGCGAGGGCGATCATCGCGTACATGATCGGGATCAGCGTCCGGAGGTCGGCGTAGGTCGCCTCGACGAAGGCGTTGTTGAGCGCGACCTGGCCGGTGATCGCGACGGTGATGTGCGGGTGCGCCGCGCGCAGCTCGCCCGCGAGGCGCCGCGCCTCCGCCATGATCAGCGGCACCTCGTCCTGGCTCTTCTGCGGCGGGTTGAGGGTGACGTTGACGCCGAGCGTGGTCGCATCCGCCGAGACGAGGCGGTCGCGAAGCAGCGGCTCGGCGAGCGCGATCTGCCTGATGCGCGCCAGCCGCGCCGGCGTCGGCTCCAGGTCGGCGGGCACCAGATCCTGGACGATCAGCTCGTCGCCCCGGGCATGGCTGTGCTGGAAGTTGACGACCCCGTCGACCCGGGTCGCGAACGGCAGGCGCCACGCAGCGTCGGTGAGGCTCCGCGCCGCGCCCAGGACCTCGGGCCGGAACGCGTCGCCGTGGTCGGGGCGGAGCACGAACACCAGGTTGTCGGACTTGCTGTAGACCTTCTGCAGCGCCTCGAAGGCCTCGAGCTCCGGGTTCTGCCGGCTGAAGAACACCCGGTAGTCGCTCGAGAACTCGAGGTCGCGCAGGCCCGCAGCACTGCCCGCGGCCAACAGCGCGCAGAGCGCGAGGACCAGCCAGCGACGGCGCACCAGCGCGTCGGCAAGGGCCGGAGCCAGCCGGCTCGTCGGACGGCGCGCAAGCCCGCCAGCCCCGGCGCGCACATCGTCGGCCGCCATCGTCCTCCAACGTCCAGGTTGCGTCGTCAGGCTCCGCCCGCCACCTCGAGCTGTCAAGACCGCCCGACACCGCGCCTGCGGCACCCGTGGCCGCACCGCCGCGGTGAGCGGCCGGCCCCTACGCCCAGATCTGCTGGCCGCCGTCGATCCCGAGGACCTCGCCGGTGACGAACCCGTTGCACATCAGGTAGAGGGCGCCCATCGCGCAGTCCTCGGCGTGGCCGACCCGGCCGACCGGCAGGCGGGCCGCGAACGTCCGGAAGCGCTCCTCCTTGTCGTGGGCGTGGAGGAGGTCGTTGAGCGGCGTGTCGCACAGCCCGGGCGCGACCGTGTTCACGCGGACCCCGAGCTTCGCGAACTCGAGCGCCAGCGAGCGGGTGGCGGCCTCGAGCGCGCCGTTGATCGCCCCGCCCATGATGTAGCCCTTGACCGGCCGCTTCGCCGCGACCCCGGTGAAGAAGACCACGCTGCCGCCGCGGCGGAGGTGCGGCCGGGCGTCGTAGGCGGCCCAGAACGGTCCCCAGAACTTGGAGGCGAAGGCGGCGTGCGCCTCCTCCTCGGTGAGGTCGTCGTAGAGCACCGGCCTGACCGTCGAGCCCGGCAGGACCAGATGGTCGAAGGGCGCGTTCGCGCTGAGGAACGCCGCCACCGCCGGACGGTCCTCGACCGGGAGCGCGCTCCAGGGCACCGGCCGGCCGCCGCGCTCCCCGAGCGCCGCCGCTGCCGCCTCCAGCTTCTCCCGGCCGCGCGCCGCGATCGCCACCTCGGCTCCGGCGTCGATCGCCATCTCGGCGGTCGCGAGCCCCATCCCATAGGAGCCGCCGATGATCAGGACCTTCTGGTCCCGGAGCGAAAACATCGCCATTCCCTCGCCCGTCATCGCGCCGCTCCCCGATCGTCCGCCCGCGGGCGACCATAGCGCCACGGGCCTCGACCGGCCAACCGGCCGGCGCGCGGGATCTCATGATTAACCTCTTGGCAAGGTCGGCGGGATAATCCTTGACGCTGGTCCATGCGATCCTGGGAGTCCGTGTCCGCGCTTCGCGAAGCGGCGGGTGGATATCGGCCGGCTGCCGGGGTATCGACGGCAGTCCCGGGCGAAGGAAGGATCGGCGTCGACAATCCGGCTCCGGCCCGAGGCCCGGTGGCTCCAAAGACTCCCGGGCCGGGAGGTCGGGGACGCTCGACCTCTCCGCCCGCGGAAGCGCTCGATGAAGGCGAGGGAGACCGACATGGCCGGCATCTGGCGACGGATGGTCCAGACGATCGATTCCCACACCGAGGGCAACTCGACCCGCGTGATCACCGGCGGCTACCCGGTGCCGCCCGGGACCACCCTGCTCGAGAAGCGGGCCTGGCTCTGGCACCACGACGACGGGCTGCGCCGCATGCTCAACTTCGAGCCGCGCGGCCACGGCATGATGTGCTCGGTCCTGCTGCTGCCGCCCTGCGTCCCGGAGGCGGACGTCTCGGTGATCATCATGGAGCAGGACGAGTACGTGCCGATGTGCGGGCACTGCATCATCGGCACCGCCACGACCCTGGTCACCGCCGGCCTGGTCCCGGCGCGCGCGCCGGTGACCACGCTCACCATCGAGACGCCCGCGGGCCTCGTCGCCTGCGAGGTCGAGGTCCGGGACGGGCGCGCCGGGCCGGCCTCGTTCACCAACGTCGAGTCCTTCCTGCTCCACGAGCGCGCGGAGGTCGAGGTCGAGGGCTTCGGCCGCCTCGCCGTCGACGTCGCCTACGGCGGCGACTTCTACGCCATCGTCGACGCCGACCGGCTCGGGCTCGAGCTCGGCCCCGAGCACGACGCGGCGCTGATCGCCTTCGCCCGGGCGCTGATCCCGGCGGTCAACCGGCAGCTCGCCATCCGCCACCCCGAGCGGCCGGACATCGACCGCTGCTACCAGACGCTCCTCACCTCCACCCGGACCACGTCCGGCGACCTCAAGCAGACCATCGTCTGCCCGCCGGGCTCGCTCGACCGCAGCCCCTGCGGCACCGGCACCTCGGCGCGCCTCGCCGCCATGGTGACCCGGGGCGAGCTCGGCCTGGACCAGCCGCGCCGCTTCGAGGGCGTGCTCGGCACCTGCTTCGAGGGCCGCGCCATCGCCGCCGAGGAGCGGGGCGGCGTCCTCTACGTCCGCCCGAGGGTCACCGGGCGGGCCTGGATCACCGGCTTCCACCAGTTCGTCCTCGATCCATCGGACCCGCTACCCGAGGGCTTCCGGATCGGCCACCCGCCGCGTCCCGCCCCCGCGCCGGCCTGACGATCGCCCGCTCCAGAAACTCAACCCGCTGATCCGGCGCGACTTCTCGGGTTCGTTTCGTTCATGGCGCATCCGCGGCCGGCCGCTGCCCACGGGCGGGAGCAGGTCCCGTGCGACGAGCGCACCATGGTATAGCACGGATCTAGGAATAAAGGCAGCCACGCCGCAGGGGCCGACGTCACCGGCAGGAGCGGGCGCCCGGCCGCGACCTCGGGCGGTCGAGAGCGGATCCCGGTGCGGCGGAGTCGCCTGCAGGCGGTTCCGAACCGGTGAAGCACCCGCGCCAGTCTCAGAAGGTCGTGTCGCGGCACTCGACCTGGATCTGCTCCAGGACCTCGCTGAACCGCCCGGCGATGCCCGTCGTCACCGAGCCCGGCGGGCAGGGCAACGTGAACTCCGCTTGTGCGCTGCCAGCGCCGACGGGTCCCTGCCGGATCGGCGGCCCGCCGCCAAAGGGACTGCACAGGACGCCGAGCGCGCCGACGGGCGCTCCGACCACGTCGTCCGTGAGCTGCCCGAACACGCCGCTCATGGCGGTGCCTTCGGGGCAGAGCAGGGTGGACCCGAGAGCGACACCGCCGAACCCGCCTACGGCCGCCGTCGTGACCGGATCGCCGAGAACCGGTCCGGAAAGGCTGCGCCCGACGATCGAAGCGCACTGGACCTGCAACTGGTCGATCCTGAGGCCGGCGCGGCCGAGCAGGCCGATCGCGAAGGTGTCGTCCGGATCGTCCGGGCAGCGAAGGGCGAACGGCGCGCCGGCCGTGTCACTGCCTGCGCCCTCGGTCTCGGCCGGATCGCCCAGTTGCACCGTGAAGAACAGGTCGGCCAACGTCTCGACCTCATTCTCCAAGGCATCGACGCGATCGACCAGAGCACCCAGGGTCCCGTCATCGGCCTCGAGGGCGCCGACCTGATCGGCCAGAGCACCAAGGTCCCCCTGCAACGCCTCGACACTGGCTTCCAGGGCGCCGACGACATCGACCAAGGCACCGAGGTCCTCCTGCAGCGCCGCGTCCTCGGCCTCCAGGGCGCCGACCTTCCCGGCCAGAGCCCCCAGGTCCTCCTGCAGCGCCGCGACACTGGCCTCCAGAGCACTGACGCGATCGGCCAACGCGGGCGGGCGCTGCCCCTGCTGCGCCTGTGCGGCCAGCGGAGCCGCGGCGGCGACGAGAAATCCGAGCATCACAGCGAGGGAATTCCTCTGCTTCCGCGAGCAGGTGAACCAGTGCCTCGCCATCGAGCTTATCCCTTTGTTGGCCGAGATTCCCCGAATGGCGTCGGCCAGGGAAGATGATGCTGCTCCTGCATCGACATCGAGTCAACTCCGGGTTTGATAGTGACCCAGCTTACTCGAAGGAGCGGTTGGCTGTGGCTTTGAGCATCAAGAGCACGAGGAAGCCGACCGCCTCGTCCTCGATCATCGGGTACAACGGAATTTCTGCAGAGCTGATGGTCCTCCGGCAGCGACCCCGAGCAATCCCGATGAGACAGAACCGCACCGCCACGCCCTTCCGCTCAGTGTAAGAAAATTTCTTGCCTTATGACTGGGCGGTCCATCGGAGCCAAGATGGGCAGCCGCCGGAGAGTCGTGAGCTCCCCGGCGGGGTGAGGCCGGCCACGCCGGTGGCTATTCCGCGGCGGCGGGGGTGAGCGCGCGGCGGCGGGTCAGGTACTGGCTGAGCGCGACCGGGGCGAAGAAGGCGAGCGCCCAGAGGTCGCTCTCCAGGCCGGGGATCACGAGCGCGATGCCCGCCGTCCCGGCGAGGAGCCGGAGCGGCCACGCCAGCGGGCTCAGCAGGTAGCCCGCGAGCGCCGTGCCGAGGGTGAAGATGCCGAGCGCGCAGGTGACCGTGGTGTGCAGGAACGCGGCCAGCGTGAAGTACTCGGGCAGCACGATCAGCATCGCCGGCGAGTAGACGAAGACCAGCGGCACCAGGACCTTGGCGTTGCCGAGCATGAACGCGGAGACGCCGGTCCGGAACGGGTTGGCGCCGGCGATCGCGCCGGCGGCGTAGGCGGAGGTGCAGACCGGGGGCGTGATCTCGGAGAGCACGCCGTAGTAGAGCACGAACAGGTGGGCCGCCAGCGGCGGCACGCCCAGGTTGGCGAGCGCCGGCTGGGCGACCGCGGCGAGCATGATGTAGAGGGCGGTGGTCGGCAGCCCGGCGCCCATCAGCACGCACGCCATGGCGATGAAGATCAGCGAGAACAGGAGCTGCGCGCCCGCGACCGTGAACAGCTCGAACGGCAGCCAGGAGAAGGCGAGGTGCAGCGCGTCCGCGATCTCGAGCGCGCCGTTGGTGACCATGAAGCCGAGCCGGAAGGCGACCCCGGTCGTGGTGATCACGCCGACCACGATCCCGACGGCGGCGGCCGCGGCGCCGACCGGGAGCGCGTAGCGGGCGCCGATGTAGAAGGCGTCGACCAGCTCGCGGAGGCTCATCCGGTGCCAGGGGTTGACGAGGCCGACCAGGATGCAGGTGGTGATCCCCCAGAACGCCGCCATGTAGGGGGTGTAGCCCGAGAACAGGACGTAGATCAGGACGACGAGCGGGATCAGCGTCGGCCAGCCGCGCTTGAACACCGGCCAGAACTTCGGGAGCTCGTCCTTGGTGTAGCCGCGCAGGCCCAGCCGCCTGGCCTGGAAGTGGACGATCGTGAACACGCCGAGGTAGTGCATCAGCGCCGGCACCGCGGCCGCGATCACGATCTGGCTGTACGGCATCTCCAGGTTCTGGGCCATGATGAAGGCGGCGGCCCCCATGATCGGGGGCGTGATCTGGCCGCCGGCGCTCGCCGCCGCCTCGACCCCGCCGGCGAAGTGGCCGGGATAGCCGAGCCGCTTCATGTTCGGGATGGTGAGGGACCCGGTCGAGACGGTGTTGGCGACCGAACTGCCCGAGATCGTGCCGAAGAACGCCGAGCTGATCACCGAGACCTTGGCCGGTCCGCCGGTGTAGCGACCGGCGATCACGGTCGCGATGTCGATGAAGAACTGGCCGAGGCCCATCCGCTGCGCGACCACCCCGAACAGCACGAAGTGGAAGACGATGGTCGAGACCACCCAGAGCGTGATCCCGAAGATGCCCTCGGCCGGGAAATAGATGTTGTTGATGAACTGCGGCCAGGTGACCCCCGGGTGCTGCAGGATCTGGATCGGGATCGACGGGCCGAACAGGGCGTAGCTCATGAACACGAGGATGATCAGCGGCAGCACTGGGCCGAGGGTGCGCCGGGTCGCCTCGAGGGTCAGCACGATGCAGATCGTGCCCATCCAGATGTCGAGCGGCGCCGGGTTGCCCTGGCGGAGCGCCTGCTGCTCGAGGTGGATCTCGAGGCCGAGGAACGACGTGTCGAGGCCGCGCCAGGTGACCCCGATGTACAGCGCCACGACCACGCCGGTCAGCGCGCACGCCCAGTCCCAGAGCGGCACGTTGGAGAAGCGGTAGAAGCGGTTCGGATGGTGGCGGTGCGAGCTCGCGAGGTGCAGGAACGGGTAGGTCACGAAGACCATCGCCAGCACGCCCGCGAGATGGATCCCCATGTGCCAGTATTCGGCGGGGATGCCGGTCCCGGCGGTGTAGTAGTGGTAGATCGCGAACGGGATCAGGACGGCGAGCGTGAGCCAGGTCGCCGCCGGGCCGAGCTTCCGGGTCTGGAGCTCGGTGTCGTAGCGCTCCTCGAGCGCGCGGGCGCTCTCGAGATCAAGGGTCGCCACGGCATCCCTCCGGGTGCGGCACGAGGCGGCCGGCCGCGCGGCGCGGGCGCGCGGCCGGTCGGTGTGGCAGGCCCGCCTACTGCCGGGCTTCCGCCTGCTCGACCTTCATGCCCTGCTCCTCGTAGAACTTCTCGGCGCCGGGGTGGAGGGGCGTCAGCACCGCCTGGAGCGCGGATTCGAGCTGGATGTCCTTGCCCTTGGCATGGCCGTTGTCGAGCAGGTTGCGGGTGTTGTCGTTCCAGAGCGCCTTCGTGATCTCGTAGATCAGCTCCTCCGGCTGGTCGCAGCCGGTGATCCACTGCGCGCCGACCGCGACCGTCGGGATGTCCTCGTCGAGCCCCTCGTAGGTGCCGCCGGGGATGGTGGCCTCGTAGTAGAACGGCACCGCCTCGAGGAAGGTCTCCTTCTCCTCCTCGCTGAACGCGTGGAGCTTCATGCCGCTGGTCGAGGCGAGCTGGACCATCGCCGCGGTCGGGATGCCGGCGACGTAGAAGTAGGCGTCGAGCTGGCCGTCGGCGAGGCGCTCGGCGCTCTGCTGGTTGTTGAGCTCGGCGGGCTCGATGTCGTCCCGGGTGATCCCGAACGCCTCGAGGAGGTCGAGAACCACGACCTGCGTGCCCGAGCCGGCCTGGGCGATCCCCACCCGCTTGCCCTCGAGGTCCTCGATCGCGGCGATGTCCGAGCCTTCGGGCAGGACCAGCTGCATGTGCTCGGGGAACAGGTTCGCGATCACGCAGACGTTGTCGTAGGGCTCCTGGCCCTCGAACATGCCCTCGGCGTTGACCACCTGGTAGACGATGTCGGCGGAGGCGAGCCCGCTCTCGACCTGGCCCGACTGGACGGCGGTGGCGTTGGCGACCGAGGCGTTCGAGGCCTGCGCGACCGCGATCAGCCCCTCGACGCCGCAGGAGCCGCCCTCCTCGCACGGCCTCGAGCCGGGCGGGTGGCTGATCGCGTTGGCGAGCAGGCCGGCGATCGGGAAGTAGGTGCCGCCGGCCGAGCCGCTCGCGATCCGGAAGAACTGCGGCTGCTGCGCGAGCGCCACGCCGCCGGCGACGACCGCCGCGACGGCCCCGCCGGTCACGAGTGCACGGGTGCGCAGGGTCATGGGAACCTCCCTCTCTGATCGGTGGTTGAGCCTTTGCCGGCCGGACCGTCCCCCGGTCCGCCGCCTGGTCGTGCCCGGCATCTTGCCCGCCCGCCAGGACGATCACAACCGGACCGGCGCGCGCGGCGGGGCGGGGGCGGCTTGCGGAGGGTCCGCCCGAAGTGCGAAGAAGCGCCCCATGACCATCGACCAGCGCACCTTCCGCGACGCCCTCGGCTGCTTCGCGACCGGGGTCACGATCGTGACCACGCTCGATCCCGCCGGCCGCCTGCTCGGCATCACCGCCAACTCGTTCAGCTCGGTGTCGCTCGACCCGCCGCTGGTCCTGTTCTCGCTCGCCCGCAGGGCCTTCAGCTTCAAGGCGTTTCAGAGGAGCCGCCACTTCGCCGTCAACGTCCTGGCGGCGGGGCAGAGCGAGCTCTCCGACACCTTCGCCAAGGCGCGCTCCGACAAGTGGGCCGGCGTCGCGTTCGAGGTGTGGGACACCGACTGCCCGATCATCAAGGGCGCCCTCGCGCAGTTCGAGTGCCGGACCGTCTCGACCCACGACGGCGGCGATCACGTGGTGTTCATCGGCGCCGTCGAGCGCATGGCCTTCGACCCGGAGCGCGAGCCGCTGGTCTACTGTCGCGGGCGCTACCGCGAGCTTCGCCCCGCGGCCGAGGAGCCGGCCGAGGCGGCGGCCGCCGGGCGGGTCGGCGCGACCCCCTGAGCACGACGGGGCGGCCCGGTCGGTCCGTCGGCCGAAGCGAGCACGACGGGGCGGCGCGGCTGATCCGCAGGCCAAGCGAGCACGACAGGGCGGCCCTGCGCGATCACCCGGATCATCGGGGCGGTCGCGCTTTCCGATTTCCACCGCCGCACGGACCTCGATCTCGCGCAGCACGCCTTCGAGCCGATCGTCTTCGACGGCGTCGCCTCTCGCCTCGATCAGGTCCGAGAGACGCCGGAGCGCGCGCTCCGACAGCCACCCCTCGATCATCGCCAGCCGGAGGTTCTCGAGCTCGTCCAACAAGTCGTGGCCCCGCTCCAAGGTCCGGCGCCGGCCCGAAGGCGCATCCGGGACTTCCTGCAGCGCGAGCACGCCGTCGAGCGCCGCGAGCGGCGCGCTCGGCGGGGCTCCCGGAGCGCGGTCCAGACGGGCCGGCGGAAGCGGGAAAGCCGACCCCGCGGGCGCCCGGCCGGTCGCCACACGCCTCGCCCCCGCCGCAGACCGAAGAGGCTCGTTGACCTTCATGTCTCGCTCCGCAACCTCAGGTCGTGTCTATCCCGATCATCGTTAAGAACCGGTTAAGCCGCCCCGAGCGAGCCGCGCCCGGCAGGAATTGCCGCCCCGGCCCGCCGGGTACTGCCGGGCACTGGTGGATCGAAGCCCGTCCCGGCCGGCGCTCCGTGAGGCAGAGCGCGGGCGCAGGTCTCCCTGCCCAACCCGTTCGGGGAGGGTGACACGGTGGTCGTGCCGCGCGCCCGGATCGAGATCGACGAGGGCGGCGGCCAGATCGTGGTGCTCGACGGCGGCGTCAGCCTGCAGGGCCTGGTCACCGGCCTCAACGCCCTCGGGGTCGGGCCGCGCGACCTGATCGGGATCCTCCAGGCGATCGAGGCGGCGGGAGCGCTGCAGGCCGAGATCGAGGTGATGTGATGAGGGAGCTTTTTAACCTGGCTCCGGTAGGACCGTCGGGGGTCGGCGACGTCAGGGGTGGCGCCGGGACCGGACCCGGGGCGCTCGAGGCGACCGCGCAGGACTTCGAGGCAGTGTTCCTCGCCCAGATGCTGAACAGCCTGACCCGGGATCTCGACCCCGGCGGGCCGCTCGGCGGCGGTCAAGGCGACCCGTTCCGATCCATGCTGACCGACGAGATCGCGAAGCTGATCAGGCGCGCCGGGGGCGTCGGCGTCGGCGACGCGGTCCTACAGGAAATGCTCAAAATGCAGGAGGTGACGTGATGGAGCCGCTCGAGCAGGTCACGATCCTGATGACCCTGATGCGGCGCCTCGAGCAGGTGATGGATCAGGAGCGCGGCATTCTCAAGGGCATGCGTCTCGACGCCCTGCCCGACCTCCAGGAGGAGAAGGAGGCGCTGGCCGAAGCTTACGAGATCGAGCTCCGGCGGCTGCGCGGCGCGCCCGACCGGCTGGCCGGCCTCGACGGCCACGTGCGCGAGCAGCTCGAGGAATCGATGCGCGCCTTCCAGGCCCGCCTCGCCCGCAACTTCGAGGCCCTGCGCGCGACCCATCAGGTGATCGAGAAGGTGCTGAAGACGATCGGCGACAGCCTCAACCGTCAGCCGGGCGGCCCGGCCTACGGCGCGGCCGGGGAGGCGGTCGGCGCCGCCGGCGGCGCCCGCATCATCCCGATCGCCTTCGACCGCCAGCTCTAGAAGGCAGCTGGATGAGCCTGTCCGCCAGTCTCAACAACGCGCTTTCCGGGCTGACCGTCGCGCAGCACGCGCTGAGCCTGACCGCGCACGACATCGTCAACTCCAACACCGTGGGCTACACCCGCAAGGTGGCAATGCCGCGGCCCAGGTGGTCGCGGGCCGGGGCGCGGGCGTCCGCACCGGCGAGACGGTGCGGGTGGTCGACCGCTTCCTGACCCTCGAGATGCGGCGTCAGGCGACTGCGGCCGGCGAGACCGAGGTGATTGACCGGTTCCACGGCCGGATCCAGAATTTTCTCGGCCGGCCGGGCGAGAACACCGACCTCGTGCTCAGGCTCGGCGAGCTCGAAACCGCCTTCGATCCGCTTGCCGCGAACCCGGAGAGCAACGCGCTCCGCGCCGAGATCCTGAACCTCGCCGGCCAGCTGGGCGCTCAGATCGACGGCCTCGCCGACGAGATCCAGCGCCTGCGCGCCGAGGCCGATCAGGAGATCCATGGTCTGGTCGAGGAGGCGAACGCGGAGCTCGAGCAGATCGCCGGCCTCAACCGCGAGATCGTGCGCCTCCACCACATCGGCCAGAGCCATCCGGAGCTCCTCGACCGCCGCGATGCCCTGGTCAGGAGCCTGAGCGCCAAGCTCGACCTCAGCACCTACGTCCGCGAGGACGGCGCGATGGTCGTGCAGACCGGCGGCGGCGCGCCGTTGGTCGACGAGACCGCGCGGGTCCTGGTCTACGAGGCGGCCGGGCAGGTGGGGCCGGGCACCCGCTTCGGCAGCCTCACGCTCCACCATCCGGGTCAGCTCGACCGCGCGACCCGCGAGGCGGAGGCGGGCGCCCGCTCGCCGAAGGCGACAGCGGCATCGTCGTGCTGCCGAAGCTCGCCGAATACCGCACCGAGGTGGGTGGCCGGCAGGCCCGGCTCGACGACGTTAACCTTATCCACAGCAATGCCGAGGTCTACTTGCAGCGTGAGATCA
>DASUSF010000389.1:0-3492 GCA_036375275.1 Geminicoccaceae bacterium
CTGTCGCTGATCGAGATCGCGATCCTGACCCTGTTCGCGCTCACCTTCGGCTGGATCACGATCGCATTCTGGACCGCGCTCGTGGGCTACCTGGTGATCGTGACCCGGCGGCGCGGGCCGGCAGCGGCCACGCCGGCGGACGCCGAGGGTGTCGATCCGGTGCGGGAGCGGACCGCCCTGATCATGCCGGTCTATCACGAGGATGCGGACGAGGTCGGGCTCAGGATCCGGGCGATGTATCGCTCCCTCGAGCGGGCCGGCGCGCTCGAGGGCTTCGACTTCTTCATTCTGAGCGACAGCCGCCGCGCCGATGTGGTCCGCGCCGAGGAAGCCCTCTGGGCCCGCCTTTGCCGGGAGCTCGACGCGTCGGGACGCCTGTTCTACCGCCGCCGGCCGCGCAACGAGGCGCGCAAGAGCGGCAACATCGCCGACTTCTGCGAGCGGTGGGGTGGCGCTTACGACTTCTTCGTGGTGCTCGACGCCGACAGTGTGATGAGCGCGTCGACCCTGACCACGCTGGTCCGGCTGATGGCCGCGAACCCGCGCGCGGGGCTGATCCAGACCGTGCCCCAGCCGATCCGGGCGGAGACCCTGTTCGCCCGCATCCAGCAGTTCGCCGCCCGGCTCTACAGCCCGTTGTTCGCCTACGGCGTCGCCTGGTGGTACCCGGCGAGGAGCAGCTACTGGGGCCACAACGCGATCATCCGGACGCGCGCCTTCATGGACAGCTGCGGGCTGCCGGTCCTGCCGGGATCGCCGCCGCTCGGCGGCGAGATCATGAGCCACGACTTCGTCGAGGCCGCCCTGCTGCGCCGCGCGGGCTGGGAGGTCTGGCTCGAGCCGGGCCTCGGCGGCAGCTACGAGGAGCTCCCGCCGACCCTCGGCGACTACGCCCAGCGCGACCGCCGCTGGGCGCAGGGAAACCTGCAGCACGCCCGCCTGATCACCTGGAAGGGCCTGTCCGCTGTCAGCCGGGGCCACCTCGCCATGGGGGTGATGTCCTACCTCGCGTCGCCGATGTGGTTCCTGCTGCTGATTCTCACCACCGCCGAGGCGCTGCTCACCGACCCGAGCGACTGGGTCTACTTCCCCGAGGCCAACCTGATGTTCCCGGTCTGGCCGGTGGCCCGGGCGGTCGAGCTGATCGGCCTGTTCTCGGTGACCATGGGCATGCTGCTGCTGCCCAAGCTGCTGGCGCTCGGCCACGTTCTCGTCCATCGGAACGCCCGTCGCGGCTTTGGCGGTGGCGTCCGCCTGGTGGCGAGCGTGCTCGCCGAGATCGTGTTTGCGACCCTCCTCGCGCCGGTGCTCATGGTCCAGCAGACCGCAGCGGTGCTGGGAACCCTCCTCGGCCGCACGGTCGGCTGGTCCAGCCAGCAGCGCTCCGCGGGGGCGCAGGCGGTGATGCAGGGGGTCCGGCGGTACGGGCCGATCACCCTGCTCGGCCTGGTCTGGAGCGGCATCGCCTGGATCTGGTCGCCGGGCCTCCTGGTCTGGCTGTCGCCGGTGGTCGCCGGGATGATCCTGGCAGTGCCGATCGCGGTCATCTCCGGGCGTCGCTCGGTCGGCCTCCGCGCCCGCCGGCACGGCTGGTTCCTGGTGCCCGAGGAGACGGATCCGCCGCCGGTGGTGCGCGATCTGCTCGCTCCCGAGGCGTCTCCTCGCCACCTCGACGGCGAGACCCGCCTCGACGCTGGGCGACGCCACGCCGCCATCTCCTGAGCGCCCGGGTTAAGCGCTCGTTTACTGTCCGGTGGTACGGTTCCTCAGCATGAGGCGGTCATGCCGCAGCGCCTGCGGCCCGACTCGGGGGCGCGCCTGAGCCGGCGTCCGGAATATCCCGGGTTCTGCCGTCCCGGGTCGGTCGGCTGGACCGAAGGCTCCGGCTCGCGCTCGGGCATTCCAATGGGACGGCTCGAGTCGCGACCACGCGACCACGCCGGGGGCGCGCCGGCGGTGATCAGGAAGGGAACTTCGTTCGGATGGGCAACGTCATCGCGGTCGGCAACCTCAAGGGCGGGACCGGAAAGAGCACGATCGCCGTCAATCTCGCCTGCGCGCTCGCCGCGGATGGCCGCGACGCGGTCCTGGTGGATGCCGACGGCCAGGGCACGGCGACCGACTGGCATGCCGGGCACCGTCTGCCGCTCGCGGTGAAGTCCTGGCCGCTCGGCGGCGAGCGCGACGCGCAGCGCTGGGTGGCGCGGGTGCTGGCGCTCAAGGCCGGGCTCGACGACGTGGTGATCGACCTGCCGCCGCAGGTCGGCTCGGGCATCGCGTCGGCGCTGCTGATCGCGGACCTGTTCGTGATCCCGGTGACCCCGTCCGGGGTCGACCTGCGCGCCACCGGCAAGGCCCTGGAGCTGCTCAGGCGGGCCCGGGCGGTGCGGGGCGTCGATCAGCCGGCCTGTCTCCTGGTGCCGAGCCGGGTCGATCGCCGGACCGCGATCGGCCGGCGCATCCAGGGGACGCTGGAGCGCTTCGGGCTGCGCGTCGGGCCGGCGATCCGGCAGCAGGCGGCCCACATCGAGGCCTTCGACGCCGGGGCGTGGGTCGGAGATCACGCTCCAAACACGCCGGCCCACCGCGAGATCAATCAGCTCAAGGACCGGGTGCTCGACCTCCTCCGGGAGATCCATCCGGACGATGCGCACGAGCGGGCGCTCGGCGCCGTCGCCACGCCCGTCGCGGTGGCGCCGCCACTCCGGGTGCCGCATCCGGGCGCTCTGTCCCGGCACCGGGACCGGGCGACGGGCACTGCCGGCGCCTGAGCGGCGGGCCCGGCACGGGTCGACACCGGCCGCAGTGACGGACCGCGGGTGAGCGGACGGCCCGACCTTCGGCTGCCGGACGGCCGATCGAGCGATGCGTCATGCCCGGACCTGATCAGGCCTGATCCGCGTCCAGAGGACACTGCCGCAGGCATCCGGGGTGCGGCCGCCTGCATTGCCGGGTCGAGCCCAGATGGTCGGCGCTCCGCCACCCGCTCTCGCTGCGGGCCCGCTCCGCCGTCGCCGCGGTGTGAGCGGCGCGCCTATCTCCACCCGTCCGTCGCCCATCGCCCGACCGCGTCCGGGTCGAAATCGAAGCCGAGGCCCGGGGCCTGCGGCAGGATCAGGCAGCCGCCCTCGCCGATCTCCAGCTGCTGCGTCAGCAAGCGGCGGAAGTTCAGGACCTTGTCGTCCGGGAAGAACTCGACGAACTGGCCGTTCGGAATCGCCGCCACGAGATGAACGTGCAGGTCGTGGAACCAGTGCGGGCAGAGCGCGATGCCGTGGCTGGCGGCGGTCGCCGCGATCCTCCGGAACTCCGTGATCCCGCCGCACACCGCGGCATCGGTCTGGAGAATCGCCGCGGCGTCCTTCTCGATCAGCTCCTTGAACCGCCAGCGGCCGTACTCGATCTCGCCGGTCGCGACCGGCACAGCGGTCGCGGCCGCGAGGCGGGCATGGTTGTCGATGTCGTCGGGGCTGAACGGCTCCTCGATCCAGT
>DASUSF010000390.1:0-17544 GCA_036375275.1 Geminicoccaceae bacterium
GCATCCAGCCGTTCCGGGATCTCGAAGCTCTTGCGCAGGATCAGGACCCAGTCGAAGAGGGTCGCGGCCCCGCCCGCCATGCCGAGTGTGGTCGCTAAGCGGTCGAGCCGCTCCTCGACCGCCTCGAAGTTGATGCTCAGCACATAGGGCATGACGATCGCGATGGTCCGACCGTGGTGGACGTCGAGCAGGCCCCCGATCGGATGGGCCATCGCGTGCATCGCCCCCAGCCCCTTCTGGAACGCGACCGCACCCATGGCCGCCGCGGCGAGCATGTGCGCCCGGGCGGCGAGGTCGGCGCCATCGTCGACCGCGGTCTCCAGCCAGCGGTGGATGAGCCGGATCGCCTCGGTGGCGATGCCGTCGGCCATCGGGTGGAAGCCGGGGGCGCACAGCGCCTCGAGGCTGTGCGACAGCGCGTCCATGCCGGTCCAGGCAGTGAGCGCCGGCGGCAGCCCGAGGGTCAGCTCCGGATCGAGGATCACCTCGCCCGGCAGCATCTTCGGATGGAAGACGATCACCTTCTCGTGGGTCGCATCCCGCGTGACCACCGCCGCCCGGCCGACCTCCGATCCGGTGCCGGCGGTGGTCGGGACCGCGACCACCGGCGCCATGGCCTCGGCGTTCGCCCGGGTCCAGTTGTCGCCCCGGTCCTCGAAGTCGAAGATCGGCCGGCTCTGGCCGACCATGAGCGCGATCGCCTTCGCGGCGTCGAGGCCGCTGCCGCCGCCGAACGCGACGACCCCGTCATGGCCGCCCGACCGGTAGGCATCGACGCCCAGCGCCACATCGACGTCACGCGGGTTCGGGCGAAGCTCGCAGAACATCCGGGCCGCGAGCCCGCCCTCGCGCGCCAGCGCCATCACGCGGTCGCCGAGCGCGTGCCCCGCCAGTCCCGGGTCGGTGACCACCATCGGCCGCTTGATCCCGAGCGCCCGGCAGGCGAGCGGCAGCTCGCGGATCCGGCCCGGCCCGAAGCGGATCCGGGTCGGGTACGACCAGTCGCCCCGAAGGGTCGTCGGATCGATGAAGCTCATTCATGTCCTCCAGAAGGCATGCTCCTCATCATGGTTCTCCCCGATGGCGCTTGGAGCCGCTATGAACTGCTGATGCCAACGATTCCGAGGTTGGCGCGGCTGGATCTTCCTGTTCTACGGCGCCGGTGGCAGCGAGCCGCCGCACGTCCATGTCAGGAAGGGTCGGCAGGAGGTTAAGTTCTGGCTCGACGATGCGAGCGTTGCCGCGCCGAGACATGTTCCCGAGCACCAGCTGAAGCTGCTCAGGCGCAAGGTTGTCGAACAGCAGTCCTACTTCATGGAGGCGTGGCATGCCTATTTTGGATGATCCGCCTGATCCGATGGAGCCCGTTGCCATGGTCTGCACGCCCGACGAGCTGATCGTGACGCTTGCGCAGGGGCAGAGGATCGTCACCCCCCTCTGGTGGTACCCGCGGCTCCTCGAGGCGAGCCCGGCGCAGCGTCAGCGTGTGGAGCTGTCGCCTTTCGGTGTCCACTGGCCTGAGCTCGACGAAGATCTCAGCATCGAGGGCATGCTGGCCGGACGCAAGGCCCGTGGCAGCAGGCTGCCCGAACTGGCCTGATCCGGAGCACCAAACCGAGGTATGACCGACAAGATCCTGATCCTCGACTTCGGCTCGCAGTACACCCAGCTGATCGCGCGCCGGGTGCGCGAGGTCGGGGTGTACAGCGAGATCCTGCCCTGCACCGCGAGCGACGCCGAGATCCGCGCCTTCGGGGCCAGGGGCGTCATCCTCTCCGGCAGCCCCGCATCGACCACCGAAGCGGACGCGCCGGCCGCACCCGCCGCGGTGTTCGAGCTCGGCGTCCCGATCCTCGGCATCTGCTACGGCGAGCAGACCATCTGCGCCCAGCTCGGCGGCCGGATCGAGATCGGCGACCACCGCGAGTTCGGCCGCGCCTTCGTCGACGTGATCGACGACTGCCCGCTGTTCGAGGGGGTCTGGGCGAAGGGTGCCCGCGAGCAGGTCTGGATGAGCCACGGCGACCGGGTGGTCGAGCTGCCCGACGGCTTCCGGGTGGTCGCGACCTCGGAGGCCTCGCCCTTCGCCGCGATCGCCGACGACGTGCGGCGGATCTACGGCGTCCAGTTCCACCCGGAGGTCGTGCACACCCCGCACGGCCGGGAGCTGCTCCGGACCTTCGCGCTCGGGATCGCCGGCTGCCGCGGCGACTGGTCGATGGCGCGGTTTCGGGAGATCGAAATCCAGAGGATCCGGGATCAGGTCGGGGACGGCCGGGTGATCTGCGGCCTCTCGGGCGGGGTCGATTCGGCGGTGACCGCACTCCTGGTGCACGAGGCGGTGGGCGATCAGCTGACCTGCGTGCTGGTCGACACCGGGCTGCTCCGCGCGGGCGAGGCCGAAGAGATCGTCCGGCTGTTCCAGGGTCGCTACAACATCCCCCTCGTCGTCGCCGACGCCGCCCACCGCTTTCTCGACGGCCTCGCGGGCGTCGCCGACCCCGAGGCGAAGCGGAAGGTGATCGGCCGGACCTTCATCGAGGTATTCGAGGCGGAGGCCACCAAGCTCGGCGGGGCCGACCTCCTCGCCCAGGGCACGCTCTATCCCGACGTGATCGAGAGCGTCTCGTTCAAGGGGCCGAGCGTCACGATCAAGTCGCACCACAACGTCGGCGGCCTGCCCGAGCGGATGCGGATGGGCCTGGTCGAGCCGCTCCGCGAGCTGTTCAAGGACGAGGTCCGGGAGCTGGGGCGCGAGCTCGGCCTCCCGGACGGCTTCGTCGGCCGGCACCCCTTCCCGGGGCCGGGCCTTGCGGTCCGGGTGCTCGGCGAGGTCACGCCCGAGCGGGTCGAGGTGCTCCGGAAGGCGGACCGGATCTTCCTCGAGGAGATCCGGACCGAGGGCCTGTACGACGCCATCTGGCAGGCGTTCGCGGTGCTGCTGCCGGTCCGGACGGTCGGCGTCATGGGCGATGCCCGCACCTACGAGAACGTCTGCGCGCTCCGCGCCGTGACCTCGCTCGACGGCATGACCGCGGACTTCTTCCACTTCGACCTGGCGTTCCTCGGCCGGGTCGCGAATAGGATCGTCAACGAGGTCCGGGGCATCAACCGGGTGACCTACGACGTCACCAGCAAGCCCCCCGGCACGATCGAGTGGGAGTGACGGCTCAACGAGCAGCCATTTGCATGGCGGATTTGGACGCTTGTCTGGCCAATTAGTTAAACGTGCATTCGGAGGCGAGGACATATCCGTTAGCCACTGCCCCCCGACTCCAGAAGTCCGTGACCTTGTGGCGGCTGAAGTATGCTATTCCCAACTTTGGAAAAAAGGAATCCAGGTAGGCTGAACCCGGATCAACCGAAACAGAGGCAATGTACGTCTCAGAATAATGAATCAGAACAGACTTCTTCAGTTCGGTAGGCGATATCGCTTCTACTTCTTCTTTCGTCAATCCTTCTGGGACGGTAGATCCCCAGATGCTCCACAAGATTTTCGGGTCTTCGTCAAAGATCATGAAGGTCGGGGACACCCCTCGGAATCCGTCGCGATCTTCGACGAACCCGTCCTTCGGCTGTTGGATCACGTTGCCTTGGATGTCTTCGAGGTGTCCGAAGCCCAGGCTCGGGCCTTCGGGTGACGAGCACCGGATCAAAAGCGCAGCGTCGGCCGCCCCTGCAGCAACGATGCAGCACCAACTTGAGAACATGAGAAATCTGAAACCCATGATGTACCCACAGCGTCAGAAACCTTAGTCCACAGGATCACCGAAAGGTAGAAAGAGCAAGAAGAAAAGCGCGTTTAAAGATGGTTTTGAGCGGCCGACGTCAGGCCGGGGTGCAGCTCGTAGCCGGCTTCGAGGGTGTGCTCCGCGCCGTCCGCCCTGAGCCAGCTCGAATAGAGGTGAAAGCCGCGCACCGTGAACGGCGCGCTCCGGTACAGGCTGTGCGCCGCCAGCCAGGAGGCGAGACGCTGCGGCGCTGGCGGCCGCCGGAGCCGCGCGAGGGTGATGTGGGGGGTGAACTTCCGCCCCTCCGCCGGCAGGCCGATCTCGTCGAGCGCCCGGTCGACCGCGCGCTTCAGCCGCTTGAGCGGCTCGCTCTTCTCGACCCCGGCCCAGATGATCCGCGGCTCGCCGCGCGGCGGGAAGTGGCCGATCCCGCCGAGCCTCAGCTCGAACGGCGCGCCATCGACCAGCGTCAGCGCCTCGACCACGTCCTCCATGCGGCCGTTGTCGACCTCGCCGATGAAGCGGAGCGTCAGGTGCTGCTCGTCGGGCAGCAGCCAGCGCACGTCGCCGAGCCCCCGGGTCAGCGGCGCCAGCGACAGCTTGATGTCTTCGGGGAGGTCGAGGGCGACGAACAGGCGGGGCACGGAAACCTCCCTCCAGACCTTCTGGCCCTGCTATAGAGGCGGAAGCCGCTATTGCCAAATGCCGGGGCGTTCCATAGGTCTGGCGCAGCCTTAAACCTCTGCGGGAGATCACGGCCGGTGAGGGGCGACGAGTTCATCCGCGAAGTCGACGAGGCGGTCCGCCAGGAGCGCTGGCTCGGTCTCTGGAAGACCTACGGCACGTACATCGTCGGCGGCGCGATCGCGGTGGTGCTCGGGACGACCGCCGGCGTCGGCTGGCGCGAATGGCAGGAGAGCAGCCGGCTCGCCGAGGCCAGGCAGTACGCCGAGGCGGCCCGCCTGCTCCGGAGCGATCAGCCGGAGAAGGCAGCCGACGCCTTCGCGGCGATCGCCGAGGATGGCGAACACGGCTACGCCGTGCTGGCGCGCCTGCGGCTCGCGGAGGCGCGGGCGGCGGCCGGCGACCCGGCAGGGGGCACGGCGACGCTCGAGGGCCTCGCCGAGGACGACGGCGCGGGCGAGCTTTACCGCCAGTTGAGCCGGCTCCTGGTCCTCCAGCAGCAGCTGCAGGAGCTCGGCCCCGAGCGGACCCTGGCGGAGCTGCAGCCCCTGCTCGCCGAGGAGGCGCCCTGGCGACACAGCGCGCTCGAGCTGAAGGCGCTCGCCGAGCTCGAGGCGGGGGCGGAGGTCGAGGCGAGAAACACGCTGAGCGGCCTCGTGTCCGATCCGACCACCCCGTCCGGGGTGAGCCGGCGCGCGTCCGAGCTGCTGCAGGCGCTCGGCGGGCCGGTCGAGGAGGCTGCCCCGGCCGGGGGCGCGGGCGCGTCGTGAAGGCGCGGATCGGGCTCGCGCTCGGCCTCGGGATCGGCCTCGCCGGGTGCTCGGGCGGCTGGTTCGGCGGCGATGAGGAGGGAACCCGGCTGCCGGGCGAGCGGATCCCGGTGATGCTCCTCGAGCGGGAGCTGACCCCCGATCCGCAGCTCACGGGGCTCGACGTCCGACTGCCACCGCCGGTCCGGAACGCTGCCTGGACCCAGGCCGGCGGCGACCCCGCTCACGCGATGCACCATCTCGCGGCCGCAGATCGCCTGGACCTCGCCTGGCGGGCGGACATCGGCGAGGCGGGCGGCGCCTCGGGCCAGCTGCTCGCACGGCCGGTCGCCGCCGGCGGGCGCGTCTTCACGATGGATGCCGAGGGGACGATCAGCGCATTCGCGGCGCAGGACGGCGCGCGCCTCTGGCAGACCACCCCCGACGACCTCGACCCGGACGGCGCGGTCCTCGGGGGCGGCGTCGCGCTCGGCGAGGGCTCCCTGTTCGCGACCGTCAGCTCGGGCGTGGTCCTCGCCCTCGATCCCGCCAGCGGCCGCGAGCTCTGGCGCCAGGACCTCGGCCTGCCGCTGCGCGCCGCACCGACCGTCGCCGGCGACCTGGTGCTGGCGCTCTCGGCCGACAACCAGCTCTACGCGCTCGACGCGTCGAGCGGGCGGCCGGTCTGGCGGCACAGCGGCTTCTTCGAGAGCGCGGGGCTGCTCGGCGGGCCGAGCCCGGCGGTCCAGAACGACATCGTGATCGTCCCCTACTCCTCCGCCGAGGTGTACGCGCTCCGGCTCGACACCGGGCGACCGATCTGGAACGACACCGTGCAGCGCCCGCGCCGCACCCTCGCCCTCGCCGAGATCAACGACATCGACGGTCATCCGGTGATCGACGGCGGGGCGGTGTTCATCGCCGGGCACGGCGGCCAGATGGCGGCGCTCGACCTGCGGCGCGGGATCCGGGCCTGGGACATCGACCTCGCGAGCACCCAGACGCCGTGGGTCGCGGGCGACTACATCTACGTGCTCACCACCCGCGCCGAGGTGGTCTGCCTGCTCCGGCAGAACGGGCGCGTCCGCTGGGTCAGCCCGCTGCCGCGCCTCGAGGATCCGGACGACCCTGCCTCGCTGTCGATCAACTGGCACGGGCCGATCCTGGTCGGCGACCGCCTGCTGCTCGCCGGCTCCGACGGCCAGATGATCGCGATGTCGCCCTACAACGGCGAGATCCTCGGCCGGATCGAGCTCGCCGGCCCGGTGCAGGTGCCCCCGATTGCGGTCGAGGGAAGCGTGTTCGTGCTGACCGAGGAGGCCGAGCTGCTCGCGTTCCGCTGAGCCGCGTCGCATCAACCATGTCTCCGACCGTTGCCATCGTCGGCCGGCCGAACGTCGGCAAGTCGACCCTGTTCAACCGCCTGGTCCGCGGCGGACGGGCGCTGGTCGATCCGACGCCGGGCGTCACCCGCGACCGGATCGAGGGCGACGGCCGCCTCGGCCATCTCGCCTTCCGCGTGGTCGACACCGCGGGCCTCGACGAGGGCCCGGCCGACAGCGTCGCCGGGCGGCTCCGCCGCCAGAGCCAGCGCGCGCTCGCGGAGGCCGACGTGGCGCTCCTGCTGATCGACGCCAAGGCGGGACTGACCGCCCTCGACCGCGAGGTGGCGAGCTGGCTTCGACGGCATGCGACACGGGTGGTCCTGGTCGCGAACAAGTGCGAGGGGATGGCGGCCGAGGCGCTGGCCAGCGAGGCGTGGGGGCTGGGCCTCGGCCCGCCGGTGCCGATTTCGGCGCAGAACGGCGAGGGCATGGCGCTGCTCGCCGAAGCCCTGGGCGAGGCGCTCGAACGCGCGCGGTGGGGGCAGGCGTCGGCCGCGGAGCCGGTGGACGAAGCGGAGCCGGCGGACGAAGCGGAGCCCGACGACGACAGGCCGCTCCGCCTCGTGGTCGCGGGGCGTCCCAACGTCGGCAAGTCGTCGCTGATCAACCGGCTGCTTCAGGACGATCGCCTGCTGACGGGCCCCGAGCCGGGCCTGACGCGGGACGCCGTGACCATCGCCTGGTCGTTCGGCGGCCGTCGGATCGAGCTGGTCGACACCGCCGGGCTCCGGCGCCGGAGCCGGGTGGAGACCGGCGGGCTCGAACGCCTCGCGGGCCGGGCGACGATCGGGGCGATCCGGGACGCCGACGTGACGCTCCTGGTGGTCGACGCCGCGATGCCGCTCGAGAAGCAGGATCTGGTGATCGCCAACCAGGCGATCGATCACGGCCGGGCGCTGGTGCTCGCGGTCAACAAGTGGGACCTGGTCGCCGACCCGGGCGCCGTCGCCCGCGAGGTGCGGCGCCTGATCGACCTCCGGCTGCCGCAGGTGCGGGGACTGTCGTGGTTCCCCGTCTCGGCGACGACGGGCAAGAACGTCGCGCGCCTGCTCGACGTGGTCGGCGACGCCCACCGCCGCTGGTCGACCCGGGTGCCGACCGCGGCGCTCAACCGGTGGCTCGAGGACGTGGTCGCCGCCCACGCTCCGCCCCTTGTCCGCGGCCGGCGACTGAAGATCCGGTACATCACCCAGGCTTCGACCCGGCCACCGACCTTCATCGCCTTCCTCAGTCAGGCGGGCGATCTGCCCGAAGCCTACCGCCGCTACCTGATCAACGGCCTGCGCCGCAGCTTCGATCTCGACGGCGTGCCGATCCGGATCCGCTCCCGGACCGGGCGCAACCCCTACGCCTGACCCCTCCGGCGGGGCGGGCATCGTTCCCCACCCCGTAGTGCCAGTTGGATCATGCGGCGCGGTCGAGGCTGGCGGGCCGCTCGATCGGAGCGGCGGTCGGGCGGCGGAACGCCAGGAGCTCGGCCATGCCACCGTCCTGCCGGGCGACCAGCTGCTGCAGCGTGGTCCTGCCGTGTCGGACCGACCAGAGATCCTCGCGCCTGAGGCCGATGTCGGCGAGCGCCCGATCGTCGAGGAGGAGCAGCTCCTCGACCTCCGCGCGCCGGTTCCGCCGCTGGCGCCAATCCCCAAGGGCCGCGCCCACCCGCGTCGAGGCGACCCGGTCGAGGCCACCTCTGAGCAGGCTGCGAAGCCACAGCGCGCGCTCGCGCCGCGCCGCCATGATGAGATCGTCGGCGCGATGCCATCCGGCACCCGCCGTCGCGCCGAAGGTCCGGGCGTTCGCCTCACTCGTCATCTCAACTCTCCATTCTCAACGTTTGCTGAGACTGGATAAAAGCATTCGGTCGAGCTTCCAGAACCCCCGCCGCCGCAAGGCAGCCAACCGCTATGCTGCAATGCAACAACAGGGTGCGCCCGACCGCCGCGGCGGCCGCGGGCCGTTCATCACAGCCCGAGGACGAGGTTCAGATCGCGGCGGAGGCGAAGCGGCGGCCTCCCCGCATGCGCCGGAGCGGCGCGGGGCGTCGCCGCGACCGGAGCGGCGGCCCTGCGCTCGAGACGGCGGATCAGGTCATCGAGCCAGCGCGCGACGGTCCGCCGCTGTCCATGACGTTTGCGAGGACGCGGGGTCATGACGGAGACCTCCTGTAGGCTCGGGCATCGCCCTGGAGCCTCCAGATCTAATGGCCTCCGGTGTCGGCGGCATGTCGCCCGCTTCACACGGAAGTGTCAAATATTTCAGATGCGGACGATCTCGCCGTGCCGGGTCGCGTCCGGGCTGGTGAGCGCCAGGATCGCGGCGGCATGAACGTCCGGCGCGGCCAGGCGGGCGGGATCCTCGCCGGGGAAGGCGGTGGCGCGGAGTCGGGTCGGCATCGGCGGTGGCAGGGCCAGGTTGATGCGCACCGGCGAGCGCGCGAGTTCGGCGGCCCAGGCCAGCACCAGCGCCTCGAGCGCCGCCTTGCTCGCCGCGTAGGCCGACCAGAACGGACGCTGCGCCCGCGCCTCGGCCGCCGTCACGAAGACCGCCCGGCCCCGAGGCGCCGCCCGGAGCAGCGGCTCCATCGAGCGGATCAGGCGCTGGTTGGCGAGCAGGTTGAGCGCGAGGACCCGCTCCAGCTCGACGGGCGTCAGATGGCTCGCGGGCGTGAGGGTCCCGAGCGTCCCCGCATTGCCGATCAGGGCGTCGAGCCGGCCATGACGCGCGGCGATGGCCGCGCCGAGGCGCTCGATGCCCTCCTTCAGGGTGAGATCGAGCGGCACCAGGGTCGCGCTGCCGCCCCGGGCGCCGACCGCATCGTCGACCTCCTCGAGGGCGCCGGCGGTCCGGGCCACCAGGACGAGATGGGTGTCCGGTCCGGCCGCGCCGAGGGCGAGGGCCCGGCCGAGGCCCCGGCTGGCACCGGTGATCAGGACGACCCGCGGCGATCCGGAACCCAGCTCAGGCGCCCTCGAGCATCAGGCTCAGCTGATCGCTCGCCGAGCCGTCGCCGAGGTCGGCGAGGAGCGTCGGATAGTCGCCGCTGAAGCAGGCGTCGCAGAAGGCCGGCTGGCGCGCGTCGCGGGGGCGCGCGCCGACCGCCCGGTAGAGTCCGTCGAGGGAGAGGAAGGCGAGGCTGTCGACGCCGATGATCCGGGCGATGCTCTCGAGGTTGTTCTGCGCCGCCATGAGCTGGCTCCGCTCCGGCGTGTCGACGCCATAGAAGCAGGAGTGGGTGATCGGCGGGCTCGCGATCCGCATGTGGACCTCGGTCGCGCCGGCCTGGCGCACCATGGCGACGATCTTCTTGGACGTGGTGCCGCGGACGATGGAATCGTCGATCAGCACCACCCGCCGGCCTTCGATCGTCGCCCGGTTGGCGTTGTGCTTGAGCTTGACCCCGAGATGGCGGATCTGGTCCGACGGCTCGATGAAGGTCCGGCCGACGTAATGGTTGCGGATGATGCCGAGCTCGAACGGCTGGCCAGCCGCGCGGGCGTAGCCGATCGCCGCCGGCACGCCGGAATCGGGCACCGGGATGACCAGGTCCGCCGGCACCGCGCTCTCCTCGGCGAGCACCTCGCCGATGCGCTTCCTGGCCTCGTACACGCCCTGGCCTTCGACCACGCTGTCCGGGCGCGCGAAGTACACGTACTCGAAGATGCAGAACCGGCGCGGCGGGCGGGCGAACGGGGTCAGGCTCTGGATGCCGCGGCTGCCGATCATGACCACCTCGCCCGGCTCGACGTCGCGGACGAACCGGGCGCCCATGATGTCGAGGGCGCAGGTCTCGGAGGCGAGCATCCACGCGCCGTCGAGCTCGCCGATCACCAGCGGGCGGACACCGAGCGGATCGCGGACCCCGAACAGCCCCTCCTTGGCGAGCGCGACCAGCGAGTAGGCGCCGTCGACCTCGTCGAGCGCCTCGATCAGCCGGTCCACGACCGACGGCTGGCGCGAGCGCGCGATCAGGTGGACGATCACCTCGGTGTCGGAGGTCGACTGGAACAGGCTGCCGTCGGCGGTGAGCCGCCGGCGGAGCATGCGGGCGTTGGTCAGGTTGCCGTTGTGCGCGAGCGCGAACCCTCCGAAGGCGAAGTCGGCGAAGAGCGGCTGGACGTTCCTCAGCACTGGCGCGCCGGTCGTGGAGTAGCGGTTGTGGCCGATCGCCGAGAAGCCGGGCAGGCCCGCGATCACCTCCGGGGTGCTGAACTGGTCGCCGACCAGCCCGAGCGCACGGTGGCTATGGAAGTGGTGGCCGTCGAAGCTGACCACCCCGGCCGCCTCCTGACCCCTGTGCTGCAGCGCGTGCAGGCCGAGGACGGTATGCGCCGCCGCCTCGTTGGTGCCGTAGATCCCAAAGACGCCGCACTCCTCGCGCGGCTTGTCGCCATGCGCGGCGGTCCAGATCGTGGTCATGTGGTCTCCACCTGCGCCGCGGCCCCGGCCGCGCGCGCTTCTCCCTCCGCGGGCTCGGGCAGCCAGCGTTGTAGCAGCGCCGCCGCATCCTGCACATAGGGCAGCAGCCGGGCCTGGGTCAGCCCCGGCGGCAACTGCTCGGGGGCGATCAGGAGCGTGAGCCCGAGCCAGCCGGCGGCCACGATGAGCCCGCCCCGGAGCAGGCCGAAGAGGGCCCCGAGCGCCCGGTCGAGGTGGCCGAACCAGCCGCGCGGCAGCTGCTCGACCACGACCGCCGCGAGCACCTTGAGGATGATCAGCGGCACCACGAAGACCACGATAAGCGCCGCCACGTCCGCGATCCACGGGGTCGCGATGGTCTCCTTGGCGACCCCCTGCGCCGGCTCGAAGGCGTACCAGCCGAGCGCGGCGGCGCCGATCCACGCGGCGATGGTGAGCGCCTCCCGGACCGCACCGCGCAGCAGCGCGAGCAGGGTCGAGATCAGGACCACCGCGACGACCGCGAGGTCGAACCAGGTGAGGGTCGGAATGCTCATGATCCCCGGGGGCCGCGCCGGGCCGGATGCGTGAGGTCGGCGCCGGCTCGCCGCACGGACGCTCCGGCCGTCACATGGAGGGCGGGCGCGGCTGCCGCAAGGGCCGCCGGGGCGGGCTCAGCCGCCGGGCCGGCCGGCCGGCCGCGGGCGGTCATCCGACACCTGCCCCGGCGCGGCCACCGCCCGGCCCGGTCAGACGAAGAAACATCATCGCGGTGAGCAGCGCGTCGTTGAAGGCGTCGTGCTCCGCCCGGGCGGGCAGATCGAGATCCTGGCGGATCGCCCGGAAGCTGAGGTCGACGTTGCTGTTCGGGGTGCGGCGGATCTTGGCGTCGTAGTAGAGCGCCGAGACCTCGATCCGACGGTTGGGCAGCGGCACGCCGAGCTTCGGCCGGAGGTACCGGTTGAGGATCGCCAGGTCGTACTCGAGGTAGTACCCGACCAGGGTGCGCGGGCCGATGAAGTGGAGCAGGCGGTCGATCGCCTCGTCGGGCGGCAGGCCGCGGGCGACGTCGATCGGCCGCAGCCGGTGAATCAGGATGCCGCCCTCGCCGGCATGCTCGCTCGGCCGGACGATCATCTCGAGGCGCTCGCTCGCGAGGATCCGGTCGCCCCGGATCCGGATCGCCGCGATCGCGAGGATCTCCGCCTTCCGGGCGTCGAGGCTCGTGGTCTCGGTGTCGAGGCTGACGAACTCGCCGTCCGGCGGCGGCTCGCCGAGGAACGCGAAGGCGGGGTCGATCAGGCGCCGTCGCCACCAGCGCCGGCGGATCCCCTCGAGCATGGCCCTCACAGCATGCTGAGCGGAAAGTGGTGGCGCACGAGGTCCTTGAACCGGTTGACGATGACCAGGGAGTCCTTGAGCAGGTCGCGCTCGAACTTGTTGAGCTCGGCCGGGCGGACGAGGTTGTCGAGCGGCTGCTCGAGGCGAAGCTTGTGCAGGCGGGTCTGCAGGCGGAGCCCGAGCAGGAAGCCGTAGGCCTCGATCAGGTCGCGCGCGAAGCCGGCGTCGAGCACGCCGACCGCCTGGAGACGCCGGATGCGCTCGGCGGTGTTGGTCTCGCCCAGCCGCTGCTCGAGGGCGAGCGCCCGCACGCCATGGACCACCGGAAAGATGCCTCCCTTCTTGACGTCGAGCTCGTTCCTGAGCGCGCCGCGTCCGGCGAGCAGGTTGCCGAAGAAGCCGAGCGGGGTCTCAAAGCTGTCGATGGCGCGGGCGAAGCGCGCGCAGAAGGCGGAATTGCCGGCGCTCAGCTCGAGCAGATGGGCCTTGGCCGCCGCCAGCAGCTCCGCATCACCGGCCACCGGCGCGGCGTCGTAGAAGATCGCGACGTTCATCAGCGCCTGCTCGTCGGGCTCCGCCACCCAGCGCCTGAGATCGTCGCGCCAGGCCCGGAGCGGCCCGCGCCAGGCCGGGTTGCTGACCATGACGTTGCCGGGGCAGCGCGGATAGCCGAAGCTGATCAGCGCCGCGGTCAGCGCATCGCACAGCTCCTCCAGCCCGGGCAGCACGGCGCCGTCGCGCAGGATCAGCCCGTTGTCCTGATCGGTGCGCAGGATCTGGTCGCCGCGCCCCTCGCTGCCCATCACGATCAGGCAGGAGTCGGAGACGAAGGCATCGTCCGGCGCGAGGATCGAGAACGCCCGGGCGATGATCCTCCGCGTCAGCTCGGCGACCAGCTGGGTGATGTAGGGGATCTTGGTGCCGTGGCCGTGCAGCACCTGCACCAGGTCCACCAGCCGCCCGCTCGCCTGCCGGAGATCGTCCAGGGTCTGGGCGCGCGCGATCTCCACGACCACGATGTGCGACTGGCTGGAGAGGAAGCTCAGGAGGTCGAGCTGCTCCAGCACGCCCACGATCTCGCCCTGATCGACCACCACGAGGCGCCGGACGCCGTGGCGGGTGAGGCTGAGCAGCGCCTCGATGAGGAGGTCGTCGGCGTCGATGGTGACGAGCTGGTAGGTCGCCATGCCGCCGATCGGCGTCTCGAGCGGGCGCCGCTCCAGGATGATGCCGTCGCGGAGATCGTAGCCGGTGGCGATCCCGACGCGCTCGCCGTCGCGAACCAGGAGCGAGGTGGTCCTGGTCTCCTTCATCAGCTTCGCGGCGTCGAAGGCGGAGGTGCTGCCGTCGAGGAAGACCGGCGGATGCATGTAGGCGTCCCGCACCCTAGCCGTCATCAGCGGCTGGAGATCGCGGATCGTCTGGCGCGCCGCCAGGGCGTCCAGCTTGAGCGACAGGTCGCGGTAGAAGAACTCGGCGAACGCCTTGTTGTTGGCGGTGAGCTCGAGCAGCTCGTCGAGCGGCAGGAGGTAGCAGATCGCCTCCTCGTCGACCACGAAGGTGTGCCGGCACTTGCGCTCGACGAGGAGCGAGCTGTCGAAGCAGTCGCCGGGGCCGTGCACCGCGACCAGCTCCGGCCCGTCGAGCTCGCGCACCAGCCCCTTGATCAGGATGTAGAAGGACGGCGGCACGTCGCCGGCGCGGACGATGACCTCGCCGCGGCGGAAGAAGGCGACGTCGACCTCGGCCTCGAAGCGCTCCAGCTCGCCGGCCGAGAGCCGGTCGAACGGGGGCGAGGAGAAATCGAAGGCCGCAGGCATCGGTCCCGGCTCGACAAGAAACAGGACGCCCCGGGCGCGCCGTCCCGGGGCGTCGTCGGTCGTGCAGCGCCGGCCTAGTGAGCGCCTGCCACGGAAGCGCCGATCCCGGTCTGCGAGCGGACGTACTGCGCGTCGAACGCCTCCTCTTCGGCCTTCGCCGAGCGGCTGCGGTCGAGCAGCGAGAACACCCAGATGCCGACGAAGGCGACGGCCACCGAGAACAGCGCCGGGTCCTTGTACGGGAAGATCGCCTCCTCGTAGCCGAGGACCGCGACCCACACCGTGGGCGACAGGATCACCAGCAGCACCGCGGTGACCAGTCCGAGCAGGCCGCCCGCGAACGCGCCCCAGGTGGTGAGGCGCTTCCAGTACATCGAGAGGAACAGGATCGGGAAGTTGCAGCTCGCGGCGATCGCGAAGGCGAGCCCGACCATGAACGCGATGTTCTGCTGCTCGAACAGGATGCCGAGCGCGATCGCGACGATGCCGAGCGCGACGGTGGCGATCCGGGAGACGCGCACCTCCTGGACGTCGGTCGCGCGGCCGCGGGCGAACACCGAGGCGTAGAGGTCGTGGCTGACCGCGGACGCCCCGGCAAGCGTCAGGCCCGCGACCACGGCGAGGATGGTCGCGAACGCCACCGCCGAGATGAACCCGAGGAAGAGGCTGCCGCCGACCGCGTTGGCGAGATGCATGGCCGCCATGTTGTTGCCGCCGAGCAGAGCGCCTTCCTGGTCGAGGAAGCTCGGGTTGGTCATGACCAGCGTGATCGCGCCGAAGCCGATGATGAAGGTCAGGATGTAGAAGTAGCCGATGAAGCCGGTCGCGTAGAACACCGAGCGGCGCGCCTGCTTGGCGTCGGGCACGGTGAAGAACCGCATCAGGATGTGCGGCAGGCCGGCGGTGCCGAACATCAGCGCGATGCCGAGCGAGATGGCCGAGATCGGGTCGGTGACCAGCCCGCCGGGCGCCATGATCGCCTGCCCGCTCGGGTGCGTCTCGACCGCGCTCCTGAACATGGCCTCGAAGCTGAAGCCGAAGTGCCAGAGCACGGCGAGCGCCATGAAGGTCGCGCCGGACAGCAACAGTACGGCCTTGATGATCTGCACCCAGGTGGTGGCGAGCATGCCGCCGAAGGTGACGTACAGGATCATCAGCACGCCGACGATCATCACCGCGTACAGGTAGTCGAGCCCGAACAGCAGCTCGATCAGCTTTCCGGCGCCGACCATCTGCGCGATCAGGTAGAAGGCGACCACCGTCAGCGTGCCGAGGGCCGCGAGCATGCGGATCGGGGTCTGCTGCAGGCGGTAGGAGGCGACGTCGGCGAAGGTGTACTTGCCGAGGTTCCTGAGGCGCTCGGCGATGAGGAACAGGATGATCGGCCAGCCGACCAGGAAGCCGATCGAGTAGATCAGGCCATCGAAGCCGGAGGCGAACACGAGGCCCGAGATGCCGAGGAACGATGCCGCCGACATGTAGTCGCCGGCGATGGCGAGGCCGTTCTGGAAGCCCGTGATCCCCCCGCCGGCCGCGTAGAAGTCGGCCGCCGAACGGGTGCGCTTCGCCGCCCAGTAGGTGATGCCGAGCGTGCCCGCCACAAAAATGAAGAACATCACGATGGCGGCGACGTTGACCGGCTGCCGCTCGACCTCGCCGGTCACGGCATCGGCGGCCGCGGCCGGATCCGGAGCGAGCAGGAGCAGCGCCCCCACGCCCGCGAACAGGGTGGCGAGGGGCGCGGTCATTTCGACGCCTCCACGACCTGACGGGTCAGCGCGTCGAACTCGGAGTTCGCCCGCCGCACGTACAGCCCGGTCAGCACGAACGCGGCAAGAATGATCAGAATGCCGATCGGGATGCCGAGGGTGGTGACCACCCCTTCCCCGAGCGGGATCCCCAGCACGCTCGGCGCGAACGCGATGATCAGGATGAAGCCGTAGTAGATCGCGAGCATCACGATCGCCAGCGTCCACGCGTAGCGGCTGCGCCGCGCGACCAGCTCGACGAACTTCGGATGATTCTTGAGCCGCGTAACTGTCGGATCTTCCACGTCACGCCCCTCCCCCGCGAAGATTACACGCGCAGGCAAGTCGACCGCCGCTCGACGACGCGGCTGCCCAAGTCGGTCCCGGCGGTGCCTCGGGATTCGACGGCCGCGAAGGTGATTGTGCAGTGCAAGAACATCAACTGGCCGTCGCACCCCGCGCGGTTTTGTCGCACCGAATGCGCGAGACGTGGCGTGGCGCGCCGGGCGGGCACATCCGGCGGCGGGGCCAGGTCGCTCAGGCGGCGCGGACGTCGACCTTGATCGGCCCGTCGGCGCGGCCGTGGATGAACTGGTCGACATAGTCGTTGCCGCTGGCCTCGAGCTCGCCCACCGGGCCCTGCCAGATGATCCGGCCCTCGTAGATCATCGCGACCCGGTCGGCGATCTTGCGTGCGCTGGCGAGATCGTGGGTGATCGACATCGCGGTCGCGCCGAGCTGGCGCACCGAGCGGACGATCAGCTCGTTGATCACGTCCGCCATGATCGGGTCGAGGCCGGTGGTCGGCTCGTCGAAGAACAGGATCTCGGGCTGGGTCGCGATCGCGCGGGCGAGACCGACCCGCTTCTGCATGCCGCCCGACAGCTCGGCCGGAACCAGATCGGCGACCGCCGCCCCGAGCCCGACCTGCCCGAGGGTCCCGATCGCCCGCTCCTTCGCCTCCTTGCGCGGCAGCCGGTCGTGCTGCAGCAGGCCGAAGGCGACGTTCTCCCAGACCGGCAGGCTGTCGAACAGCGCCGCACTCTGGAACAGCATGCCGAACCTGTGCATCAGCTCCTGGCGCTCGCGCCGGGACAGGGTGCTCGCCTCGGTGCCGTCGATCCGGATCGAGCCGGAGTCCGGGCGCATCAGGCCGATGATGCACTTCAGGAGCACCGACTTCCCGGTGCCCGAGCCGCCGATCACGACCACCGACTCACCCCGTCCCACGTCGAGGTCGACACCGCGCAGGACCTGCTTGGACCCGAACGCCTTGTGCACGTCGCGCACGCGGATCTTCGGCTCGGGGGCGGTGTCGGTCATCGGCTGAAGAACAGCTCGGTGACGATGTAGTTGGCGGTCAGGATCAGGATCGAGGCGGAGACCACCGCCTTGGTGGTCGCGGCGCCCACGCCCTGCGCTCCGCCGCGGGAATTGTAGCCGTGGTAGCAGCCCATGAGCGCGACCAGGAAACCGAACACCGCGGCCTTGACCAGCCCCGAGACGACGTCTTGGGTCTCGAGGAACTCGACGGTCCGGTTGAGGTACTCCTGGGCCCCGAAGCCGAGCTTGTAGATCCCGACGAGGTACCCGCCGAACACGCCGATGATGTCCGCGACCAGCACCAGCACGGGCAGCATCAGGAGGCCGGCGATCAGCCGGGGCGCCACCAGGTACTTGTAGGGATCGGT
>DASUSF010000391.1:0-4171 GCA_036375275.1 Geminicoccaceae bacterium
TGGTCGCGATCCTCAACCACGCCCAGGTCCACGGCGAGGTGACCGGCGAGGAGGAGGACGAGTTCAAGCTCGAGAAGGACAAGCTGGACCAGGAGGCGCCCGCCGACTAGAGCGGATCCCGATAGGACGGAACCGCCTTGCCAGAGCGGTTCCGAGCGGGTGAATCCGCTCTGATCCATCGAATAGAGCAAAAGTAGCTCTCCACGACCGTCAGGTTGGCCTTGGCGGTCGCCGCTGGGGCAACGAAACTTTAACCCTTGCGCCCCACAATCGGCAGCGGTCCATGCGATCCTGGGAGTCCATGGCGCCCAAGCCCAGGTTGCGGCGACGGAGTCCCACGGTCGCATGGACCATCCAGCGGTGACGATAGAGACCCATCGTTGGCCAATGGTTAAAGGCGGCCCGCCTGATGGTCATGGATAGCCAGCTAGACCAATTTTCTTCCGATGAGCGGAAGGACGTCGCGCTTCGATGCGATCCTGTCGCATCGGGAATGGCTCTGGCAGCGGCGCCTCGGGCGGGCGGCGACGGGTCGCAGCGGTCGATCGCGGGCTTGACCGGACCCTGCCGCTGGTCGATCACGTCGGCCTCGGCCATCACGCCAACCCGCCATGGTGCCGTCCCTCGTTCCCGATCACGATCCGACCACCCGGCCTGCCCGTCCGTGAGCCTCGCCGCGATCACCGTCGCCGGCCGGCGGCTGCTCGCCGACCGGTCGGGCGCCCTGCTCTGGCCGGAGCACGGGTTGCTGGTGATCGCGGACCTGCACTTCGAGAAGGGCTCCGCGTTCGCCCGCCGCGGCCAGCTCCTGCCGCCCTACGACACCCGGAGCACCCTCGACGCCCTCGAGGCGGTGCTCGCGCGGCTCCGGCCGCGCCGTGTCGTCAGCCTCGGCGACGGCTTCCACGACGTGGCCGGCAGCACCCGGCTCGGCGCCGCCGAGGCCGCCCGGCTCCGGCGGCTGGTCCGGGCGCACGACTGGATCTGGGTGCTGGGCAACCACGACCCGGCGCCGCCCGTGGCGCTGGGCGGGCGAGGCGAGGAGGCGGTCGAGATCGACGGGCTGACGCTCCGCCACGCGCCCGCTCCGGGCCGGCCCGAGGGCGAGGTGGCCGGCCATCTGCATCCGGTGGCGCGGCTGCACCGCCGCGGGCGGTGCGTCAGCCGGGCCTGCTTCGTCGGCGACCCGGCGAGGCTCGTCCTGCCCGCATTCGGCGCCTACACCGGCGGCCTCGACGTCCGGGAAGGGGCGATCAGCGGCCTGTTCGGCTCGGCCCCGGCGGCATGGCTGCTGGGCCGGAGCGCGGTGCACCGCCTGCCGGTCGCGCGCCTCGAGGCGTGAGCCGACGAGCGACCGCCCGCCCCGGTGCTTCACCGGGACGCCGGGAGCGCACCTGGGACGACCGACGTGGCGGCGCGGACCATGCCGCGCCGCCGTGCCGCCGGATCACATGTCCGGCATGATCACCTGATCGATCACGTGGATCACGCCGTTGTCGGCTTCGATGTCGGCCTGGATGACCTCGGCGTCGTCGACCATGACCGTGCCATTGGTCGCCTCGATCGCGATCGTCTCGCCCTGGACCGATTCGACCTCGAGCTCCTGGCCGGCGAGGTCCGACGACATCGTCCTGCCCGGCACCACGTGGTAGGTGAGCAGCGAGACCAGCTGATCCTGGTTCTCCGGCTTCAGCAGGGTCTCGACCGTCCCCGCCGGCAGCTTGGCGAAGGCCGCGTCGGTCGGCGCGAACACGGTGTAAGGACCCTCGCCCTTGAGGGTGTCGACGAGGCCCGCCGCTTCGACCGCCGCGACCAGGGTCGAGAAGCCTTCGGTCGACGCGGCGGTCTCGACGATGTCCGCGGCCGACGCCGTGCCCGCGGCGACGAGGCCGCCGGCGATGATGGTCGAGCTCAGTAGAACGCGCATGAGTTCTGCTCCTTTGCAGTGTTCGGTTCCGGTCGACCAGCAAGATGCCCGGCAGGACTCGAATAGCTGGCTTTGCTCACTCTTCCAGACGGGTCCTGGCGTCGACCGTCGCATCAGCTACTGCGGCGGAGAGCGGCGACAAGTGGCGAATGGTGATTTTTTTATTTATCTCAATGGCAGTCGTCCGCTCAAACCATGATGTTACGTCGGCTGCACTGAGACGGATCAGCGCGAACACGAAGAAACCAGGGCGCGCGCGTGGTGCGCCGCTCCCGGCCGGCCCGAATCCCGTATGAAGAAGATCACGCGAGGGGCGGCCTGATCCGATCACGACAGGGAGCCGTAACCGGTCTCGCGACCCCTCCAGGGGCCGGACCAGATTGGGATGGACGAATGCGGATCGCGATCGTCGGCAGCGGGATCTCCGGTCTCGCCTGCGCATGGCTGCTCAACCGGCGCCACGCCGTGACCGTCTACGAGGCGGAGGCACGTGCCGGCGGGCACAGCAACACGATCGAGGTCGCCCATCAGGGCGGGCGCATCCCGGTCGACACCGGCTTCATCGTCTACAACGAGCCCAACTATCCGAACCTGACCCGCCTGTTCGAGGCGCTGGACGTACCGACCCACCGGAGCGACATGTCGTTCGCGGTCAGCATCGGGGACGGGCGGATCGAGTACTGCGGCAGCGGTCCGCGGGCGCTGTTCGCCCGGTCGCGGAACGTCGTCAGCCTCGACTTCCACCGGATGCTGCTCGAGATCGTCCGCTTCAACCGGGCGGGCACGCAGGCGCTGGTCGGCGGCATCGACGACACGTTGACCCTTGGCGGCTTTCTCGCCCGCGAGGGCTTCGGCGAGGCCTTCCGGCGGCGCTACCTGCTGCCAATGGCCGCCGCGATCTGGTCGGGGTCGACCGGCGGCATGCTCGATTTCCCCGCCCGGACCTTCCTCCGCTTCTTCGCCAACCACGGCCTGCTCACGGTCGCGGGCCAGCCCGAGTGGCGGACGGTGACCGGCGGCTCGCGGGTCTACGTCGGGCGCATCGCCGCCGCGCTCGGGCCGGCGCTCCGGACCTCGGCCAGGGTGGTCGCGGCGCGACGGGTCGGGGGCGGCGTCGAGGTGATCGATGCCGGAGGCGGGCGGGAGCGCTACGACCACGTCGTCCTCGCCTGCCATGCCGACCAGGCGCTGGCCGCCATCGAGGCGCCGACGCCCGCGGAGGCGAGCGTGCTCGGTGCGTTCGCGTACCGGACCAACCACGCCGTGGTGCACCGGGACGCGGCGCTGATGCCGCGGCGGCGGGCGGCCTGGGCGAGCTGGAACTACCTGGCCGAAGTGGAGAACCAGGACGGCGGGAGCACCGCCGTGACCTACTGGATGAACCGCCTGCAGGGGCTGCCCGAGGACTGCCCGGTGTTCGTCTCGCTCAATCCCCTGCGCGAGCCCGAGCCGTCCACGGTCGAGGCCCGCTTCGACTACGCCCACCCGCAGTTCACGCGCTCCACCCTCCAGGCGCAGGCGCGGCTGCCGGAGATCCAGGGGCGGGAGCGGATCTGGTTCGCGGGTGCGCACTGGGGCTACGGGTTCCACGAGGACGGCTTGCGGAGCGGACTCGACGTCGCGGCGGCGCTCGGCGTGCGCGCGCCGTGGTGGCCGGAGGACCGGACCGAGGTGGGCGCGGCGCCGAGTCTGCCGTTGCCAGCGGCGGCCAAGCCGGAGTAAGTCCGAGCCAATGAACGGTGTAGAACAGCAGGCGCCGCTTTCGGGGCTGTATGTGGGCAAGGTGATGCACCATCGCCTGCGCCCGTTCCGGCACCGCTTCGTCTACCGGGTGTTCACCCTCCTGCTCGATCTCGACCGTCTGGGCGAGGTCGACCGGGACACCCGTCTGTTCGGGGTGGAGCGGGTGCGTCTGCTCAGCTTTCGCGCGCGCGACCACGGCCCCCGCGACGGCTCTGCGCTCCGGCCGTGGGTGGAGCAGGAGCTCACCGCCGCCGGACTGGGCTGGCGCCCCGCGCGGATCCTGCTGCTCGCCTTCCCGCGGCTGCTCGGCTACGTCTTCAACCCGATCAGCCTCTACTACTGCTACCGCCCGGACGGTCGCCTCGGCGCGGTCGTCCACGAGGTCAAGAACACCTTCGGCGGGCAGCGGGCGTACACCCTGGCGGTGGCCGGCGAGCGCGCGCCGGGGGAGCCGATCCGGCAGGCGTGCGCCAAGGACTTCTACGTCTCGCCGTTCATCGA
>DASUSF010000392.1:0-2671 GCA_036375275.1 Geminicoccaceae bacterium
TCGATCCGGCGCGCGCGCCCGCCGGCATGTTCATCAGCGCCGACCAGCCGACCCGCTCGGTGCGCGCCGCACGCCGGGGCGAGCGGACGTGGCTGGTCGCGGTCGGCGGCGCGTTCAAGCCCGGCCAACCGGACGCCGCCCGCCGGAACTTCGACGAGCTGGTGCGCGACCTGCGCCGCGACCATGGCGTCGGCGAGATCGGCTACGCCTGGACCAACGAGGACTTCGAATCGATGGACGGCCTGCCGTTCGTCGGCCGGGCGAGCTCGTCGAGCCCCCACCTCTACGTCGCCACCGGCTTCAACGCCTGGGGGATCACCAACGGCACGGCCGCCGGGATGATCCTGGCCGACCTGATCGTCGGCCGGGCCAACCCCTGGGCCGAGGTCTTCGACGCCACGCGCATCAAGCCCGCGGCCGGCGCCAGGACCTTCCTGAGCGAGAACCTCGGGGTCGGCGCGAAGCTGGTGGAAGGCTACGTCAAGGGCCGCGAGCGCTCGCTCGAGGCGCTGCCGCCGGGCTCGGCCGCGGTGCTCAAGCTCGGCGGCAAGCGCACTGCCGCGTTCCGCGACGAGCAGGGCCAAGTCCACGCGGTCTCGGCGGTGTGCACCCACCTCAACTGCATCCTGGGCTGGAATCCGGTCGACCGGACCTGGGACTGCCCCTGCCACGGCTCGCGCTTCGCGCCCGACGGCAGCGTGCTCCACGGGCCCGCGACCAAGCCTCTGGAGCGCCGCGAGCCGTCCTGATACTACGGCGGGGGCGAGGCGGGCAGGGGAGGCGGCCATGGACCTGGGCCTGACGGACAAGGTCGCGGTGATCACCGGCGGCAGCGTCGGCATCGGTCTCGCGGTCGCGAGCGAGCTCGCGCGGGAGGGCGTTCACCTCGCCCTGGTCGGGCGCGACGGCGCCCGCGCCGCCGAGCGCGCGGGCGAGCTCCGAGCGGAGTTCGGGACGCGCGCGATCGGCATCGCGGCCGACGTCGCCCGGGCCGAGGACTGCGCCCGGGCGGTGGCCGAGGTCGAGCGCGAGTACGGCGGCTGCGACATCCTGATCAACAACGCCGGCACCGGCTCGAACGAGACCATCCTCGCCGCGCCCGACGACAAGTGGCAGTACTACTGGGATCTGCACGTGATGGCGGCGGTCCGCCTCGCGCGCGGCCTGGTCCCCCTGATGCGCGGGCGCGGCGGCGGCGTGATCCTCAACAACGCCTCGATCTGCGCCGCCCAGCCGCTCTGGTACGAGCCGATCTACAACGTCACCAAGGCGGCGCTCGTGATGCTGTCCAAGAACCTCGCCAACGAGCTGATCCCCTACGACATCCGGGTCAACGCGCTCAACCTCGGCCTCGTGCTGACCCCGGACTGGGTCAAGACCGCGACCGAGCTCACCGAGGGCACCGGCAGGGGCTGGCAAAGCTACATCGACGAGGTCGCCGCCGAGCACGCCCCGATCAAGCGCTTCGCCTCCCCCGGCGAGGTCGCGAGCTTCTTCGTCTTCCTCTGCTCCGACCGGGCGAGCTACAGCGTCGGCGCCACCTACTACGTCGACGGCGGCATGCTGAAGGTGGTCAAGTAGCCGCCTACTCGCTCAGGATCTGCTTGACCCGCGCGATCGCCTCGTCGACCGCCTGCGCAGGGCTGATTCCGTCGGCGGCGACGCGGCGGACGGCTTCCGGCCAGACATTGTGTTCCTTTCGCTGTGCCCCAGCCAGCCCTCACCGACCAGGAAGCGCACGAACTCCCAGGACCTCGAGTTCTTCGGTCGGACGCGGATTCGCGGGCGATCGGCGGTCTCGGTCGCGACCAGGATCTGGTGGTCGTTCCGTCGCTCCTCGCGGTAGCGCACGAGGGTTCCCGGATCGAACTGCCAGGTTTCGGCCTTTCGATCGGAGTTCTGATCGGGAATCAGGTAGGCGTCTGCCGCGACCTTGCGCGCTGCCACGGGTCGCCAGAGATCGACGCTCTCATCCAGCAACGCTACGTTGATTGTTTCGCGATCGCTACTCGGCATCAGATTAGCGATCCTCGCCGAGGTCGCGCGCCGAAGGGGCCGAGTAACCCCGGCCCCTGCCGATGGGATCTCGAACGAACGGGGCGCTACTCCGGCAGCGGGTAGCCCTCCTTGGCCATCTTGATCTTGTAGAGGCTCTTGCCCGAGGTGACGTAGAGCACGTTGCGCTCCTCGCCGCGGCCGAAGCCGACGTTGGTCGGCAGCTCCTCGCCGGTCGGGATGAAGGCGAGCTCCTTGCCGTCCGGGTTGTAGACCCCGATCCCGGGCCGGTTCTCGGCGCGCACCGCGGCGTAGATGTTGCCGTCGACATCGGCGACGATGCCGTCCGGCCCGCTGTAGGGGTGATAGTCGACCAGCACCCGGCGGTTGCTGACCGTGCCGTCCGCGGCCAGGTCGTAGGCCTGGAGAACGTGGTGGCCCTGGGCCGGCGGCTCCTCGCCCTGCTTCAGGCGCTGGAAGTCGAACCAGCCGTTGTCGTTGGAGACCACGTAGAGCGTCTTCTGGTCGGGCGAGACCAGCACGCCGTTGGTCTTCCCGCCGTTGGTGATGATCCGGGTCACAGTGCCGTCGGGGTCGAGCCGGTAGACGGCGTAGCCCGGCTGGAAGATCGGCTCGTGGCCGAGGTAGCGCGGGTCGGAGAAGTAGATCCGGCCCT
>DASUSF010000393.1:0-4563 GCA_036375275.1 Geminicoccaceae bacterium
AGCCGCTCCAGCGTCCCGATCACGCCGGGGTAGGGCTCGACGCCGCCATGGATCACGCCCCAGAGGTCGACGATGAAGCCGTCGTAGTCGTCCGCGAGGGCGCCGAGCCCGCCGACCAGCGGGATCGCCTCCGGCGCCTGCTCAACCTTCATCGCCGCCCCGTCGCCCCCTGTCGGGGTCACCCCTTCACGCCGCATCGTCCCGGATGTCGTCGGGCACCGCCCCGGGGAGCGGATGGTAGGGCGTTCCCTGGTCCAGCAGGGGGGCGCGATCGGTGCCGGCCTGGTCGACCACGAGGGTGATCCCGGCCTGGTCGACCGCGGCGAGCAGCGCCGCGAGCTGCGGGATGGCGCCGGCTGCCCCCTTCGGCAGGACCGCGAATCGGGGCGCGGCGAGGCGCACGAAGCTGATGCCGAGATCGCGCATTCGATCGAGGTCCAGAGGCGCCGCCGACAGACGCTTCAGCGCAAACCGGATGCCGAGCCGCGTGAGCCGCCGGACACCGCCGGCCGCGCCCGGATGGCGCGGGAGATGATCGATCTCCAGGACCAGCCGCCCGCCGCTCTTCGGCCGGTCGCGGAAGAACTCCTCGAGCCCCTCGAGCAGAACGGGGGAGGCGAGGCTCCGGCTGTCGATGCCGCAGGCGATCACCGGCGCCTCGTCGCCGGACGCCTCCCCCTCCGCGGTCTGCAGCGCGCGGATGATCGCGACCCGGTCGAGCGTCGCCCCGAGCCCGCAGCGCGCCACGGTCCGGAGGTACTGCGGCGGGGCCACCGGCGCGCCCTGGTTGTCGCGCAGCCTGGCGGTGACGTGGACGAACGCCGGCGCCCGCTCCGGCAGCGCGATCACCGGCCGGGCCAGCATTTCGATCCGCCCGTCGTAGAGGATCTGACGCAGCTCCCGCGGGCTGATCGCCCCGTCCGGCGCCCGGGCGAGCGGATCGTCCCGCCGCGGTCCGATCACCCGGAGCACGTCCGGATCGCCCGCGATGTCGTCGAGGCGCTCGCCGTCCTCGTCGGCCGGCGCCCGGGCGAAACCCGCATCCCGAGGTTGACCCGGCGCGCCCGGCGCAACGCCCCCCGCGCCGACCCGCGCCGTGGCGCGCCGCTGCAGCAGGAAGAACGACGCCGCCCCGATCACGATCACCGCCGAGGCGATCGTGATCCGCCCGGCGACCGGTTCGACCACCGGGCCGGGCAGGAGGAACAGCGCGGCCATCACGCCGACGAAATAGCCGAGCAGCAGCGCGAGCCAGAGAAGGGCGGGCATGGACGACACCTCCAGTCGGGGTGTCCCACGCTGCGCCCGTATGCTTTCCCAAAGGTTAACGCCACGACGATGAAGCGCATTCGGATGAAGCGCATTCAGATGCGTCCGCGCCGGCTCCAGGCGGCGCCGCGCCGCGGCCGTCCAGGCGGGCGCCGCCGCCTGCGCCGCCTCGAGCCCCGAGCGCGCCGCGCCTAGCCCCGCCCGTGCGGCGCCGAGAAGTCGAGCGCCGGCCCGAGCGGCACGATCCCGGAGGGGTTCACCGTCTTGTGGCTGCCGTAGTAGTGCCGCTTGATGTGCTCGAAGCTCACCGTCTCCGCCACCCCCGGAAGCTGGTAGATCTCGCGGGTGAAGCCCCACAGATTGGTCAGATCCGAAAGCCGCTTCAGATTGCACTTGAAGTGTCCGACGTAGACGGGATCGAAGCGGACCAGGGTGGTGAAGAGGCGGATGTCGGCCTCGGTGAGCCGCTCGCCGAGCAGGTAACGCTGCCTTCCAAGCCGATCCTCCAGCTCGTGAAGCACCTCGAACAGGGCGATCACCGCCTCCTCGTAGGCCTCCTGGGAGGTGGCGAAGCCCGCCTTGTACACGCCGTTGTTGACGTTGTCATAGACCCTCGCGTTGACCCTGTCGATTTCGTCCCGGAGCGGCTCCGGATAGAGGTCCGGGCCGGCCGCGCCGAGCTCGTCGAAGGCGCCGTTCAGCATCCGGATGATCTCGGCCGATTCGTTGCTGACGATGGTCCGGCGCTCCTTGTCCCAGAGCACCGGCACCGTCACGCGGCCGGTGTAGTCCGGCTTCGCGGCGGTGTAGACCTGGTGCAGGAAGCGCCTGCCGGCCACCCGGTCGCCGGTGGCGCCGCCCTCCACCCGGAACTCCCAGCCGTGCTCCGCCATGTGCCAGTGGACGACCGAGACGTCGATCAGGCGCTCGAGCCGCTTGAGCCTGCGCACGATCAGGGTCCGGTGCGCCCATGGGCAGGCGAGCGAGACGTAGAGGTGATAGCGCCCGGGCGCCGCCGGAAACCCGCCCTCGCCGGACGGTCCGGGCGAGCCGTCCGCCGTCACCCAGTTGCGGAACGCGCTCTCCTGGCGCTGGAAGCGGCCGCCGGTGGCCTTGGTGTCGTACCACTGGTCGTGCCAGACGCCGTCGATCAGCAGGCCCATGGTGGTCCTCCTCTCCTGTCGTGCTCCCGGCCTTCGGCCGGCTCGAGCACCCGTTTCGTGCCATCGTCACGGTGCCCGTCGTGCCGGCTCAGGCGGCGAGCTTCTTCGCGATCCGGGCGACGTGCGCGCCCTGGAAGCGGGCCATGGCGAGCTCCTTGCCGCTCGGCTGCCGCGAGCCGTCCGAGGCGGCGATGGTCGAGGCGCCGTAGGGGCTGCCGCCGACGATCTCCTCGAGCGTGTTCTGCTCCGTCGCGGTGTAGGGCAGGCCGACCACCACCAGCCCGTGGTGCAGGAGGGTGATGTGGGTCGAGAGCAGGGTCGATTCCTGACCGCCGTGCTGGGTCGCGGTGCTGGTGAAGACGCTGCCGACCTTGCCGACCAGGGCGTTGGTCGCCCAGAGGCCGCCGGTCTGGTCCCAGAAGGTCCGCATCTGGCCGGCCATGTTGCCGAACCGGGTCGGGGTGCCGACGATGATCGCGTCGTACGCGGCGAGCTCGCGCGGGCTCGCGACCTGGGCGGCCTGGTCGAGCTTGGCGCCGGCCTTGCGTGCCAGCTCTTCCGGAATCGTCTCCGGGACCCGCTTCACGGTGACCTCGACCCCCTCGACCGAGCCGGCCCCTTCCGCGACCGCGCCCGCCATGGTCTCGATGTGGCCGTACATGCTGTAGTAGAGGACCAGGACCCTGGTCATGATGGTCGCTCCCGCCAGTGTTCGTCTGAGCACCTCGAGGTGGTGCGGGACCGGCCGCGGATCAGCGTGGATGATGGAACAAGTCCGTTTCCGGGAGGCCCGGCGATGGTGATGGACAAGCTCGCCGGCATGGCGGTGTTCGCGCGGGTGGTGGAGGCCGGCAGCTTCACCGCCGCGGCGGAGCAGCTCGGCCTCTCCAAGTCCGCGGTCAGCAAGGCGGTCTCGGCGCTCGAGGACCGGCTCGGCGCGCGGCTCCTGAACCGGACCACCCGCCGGCTCGCGCTCACCGAGGTGGGCCGGGCATTCTACGAACGCTGCGCCCGGATCGTCAGCGAGGCCGAGGAGGCGGAGCTGGCGGTGACCCGGCTCCAGGACAGCCCCCGCGGCACGCTCCGGGTCAACGCCCCGGTGAGCTTCGGCGTCCTCCACCTCGGCCCGGCGCTCGCCGCGTTCATGCCCCGCTACCCGGAGCTGAAGGTCGCCCTCGAGTTCACCGACCGCTACGTCGACCTGATCGAGGAGGGGGTGGACGTCGCGGTCCGGATCGCGGGCGACCTCGAGGACAGCTCGCTGATCGCGCGCCGGCTCACCGACAACCGGATGGTGGTCGCGGCGAGCCCGGCCTACTGGACGCGGCACGGCCGCCCCCGCGATCCGGAGGAGCTCGCCCGCCACGCGTGCATCACCTACGCCTACAACCGGAACCCGAACGAGTGGCCGTTCGTGGACGCCGACGGCCGCCGCTTCACGGTCCGGGTCGACGGCACGCTGCACACCAACAACGGCGACGTCTCGCTCTGCGCCGCGCTCGCCGGGCTCGGCGTGGTGCGCCTGCCGCGCTTCATCTGCGGGCCGAAGCTCGCCTCCGGCGCGCTCGAGGCGGTGCTCGAGCAGGCGACGCCGCCCCCCGCGGCGATCTATGCGATCTATCCGCACAACCGCCATCTCTCGGCCAAGGTCCGGGTGTTCGTGGATTTCCTCAAGGCGCGGTTCGGCGAGGGGTGCGACTGGGATCACCCGCCGGGCCTGCTGCACGACCTCGCCGCCGCGGCGGAGTGAGCAGCGGCCGGGCGACGCACCAGCGGAGGCAGGACGGCATGGGGATCATCGAGGGCGGGTTCGGGCTGTGGCTGATCCTGATGATCGTGACCGGGGTGATGGCCAGCCGGCGCGGCCGCTCGGTGGTGGGATGGCTGCTGCTCGCGCTGATCTTCACCCCGATCGTGATCCTCATCCTGCTGGTCCTCCCCGACCGCAGCCTCAAGACCTGCCCGCAGTGCGCCGAGGAGGTGAAGCGCGACGCCGAGATCTGCCGCTTCTGCGGCTACGAGTTCTGAAGGGCGCGCGGTTGCGCTAAGCTGAGAGGATGAGCGAGCTTCGACCTCAGGATCTGTACGAGGAGGACTTCTTCGCCTGGACCCAGCTGCAGGCGCGGGAGCT
>DASUSF010000394.1:0-2129 GCA_036375275.1 Geminicoccaceae bacterium
AAAACGTCCTGGAGGGCCGGCATGCCGGTCATCGAAGCGGGAGCGTCATCAGCCGGCCGAAGCCGGGGATGGGCCGCTCGTCGCCGATGAGGCGGAGGGCGTGCCAGAGCAGCGCTTGGTTGCTCGCGACCACCGGCCGGCCGAGGCGGGTCTCGATCCGCTCGAGGACGCCGGCCACGCGGAGCGCGGTGCAGGAGACGAACAGGGCGTCGGCGTCGGGGTGCGTGATCTCCAGCGCGGCCTCGAGGATCGCCTCCGCCGGCACGCCGGTCATCGCCTCGTCGGTCTCGAGCCCGAAGCCGGTGACGCCGAGGACGTCGAGGCCCCGCCCCTCGAGGTCGCGCGCGAGCGTCTCGTTGACGTCCTGGATGTAGGGGGTGAGCAGCGAGACGCGCCGGATGCCGAGCACGCGGCAGGCGGCCTGGACCGCGCGGATCGGGTTGGTCACCGGCAGCTCCGGGCGGGCGGCCCGGACCAGCCGGTCGATCTCCGCTTCGCCGATCGCCGCCGTTCCGGTGGTGCAGCCGTAGATCAGCGCATCGAGACGGAAGCCCGGGAGGATCCCGGCCGCGGCCCGCGTGATGTCCGGCGCCATCGCCCGGAGGTTCGAGATGGTGACCGGGTTGGCGTTGGCGATGCGGTTGGTGAACAGCTCGATCCCGGGCGGCGCCATCCGCCGGAGCTCGGCCTCGCTCGCGAAGTCGGTCGCCAGCGCGAGCAGACCGATCCGCCCGATCGGCCCGACCGTCTCGAGCGGCACGTCGAGCGGCCGGATCCGGCTCCGGGGCGCCGCCAGCGTGCTCATGGTCAGTCCGCGCAGAGGACCTGGGCGGTCATCTCGGGCGCCATCTCGGGGGTGAAGCCGAACGGCTCGACCAGCGACCAGTGCTCGTCGCTGGCGAGGAACGAATCGAGCTGCTGGTTGAACGCCTGGCGCAGCGCCTCGTCTTCCCTGCGGAAGGCGAAGCCTCCGTAGCCCTTGACCTCCACGCCGTCGAGCATCGGGTAGAACTGGCTCGTGGCTTCGAGATCCGGCTCGCCCTCGACCAGGTCCTTGGCGGTGAGCGAGGTCAGCGCCACCGCATCGACCTCGCCCTCCTTGAGCGCCTCGATCGCCTTGTCGAAGTTGGAGTAGAGGAGCGCCCGGTCGCCGGGGATGCCGGTCACCAGCGCGTAGTTGTACTCGACCGTCCCCGCGATCAGGCCGACCTTGGCGTCGTTCCTGGCGGAGATCGTCTCGAAGTCGGTAAGCCCCTTCGGGTTGCCCTTCCTGACGGCGAGCGCCTCGCCGATGACGTAGGTCGGATCGGAGAAGGCGACCTCCTCGCAGCGCTCGGGGGTGATGAACATGCCGGCTGCGGCGATGTCGAAATCGCCCGCCTGGAGCCCCGGGATCAGATTGCCGAACTCGGTCTCGACCCATTCGATCTCGACCGCGGGGTCGATCCGGTTCAGCACGACGCGGGCGATCTCGGGCGCCTCGCCGGTCACCTCGCCCTCGGCGTTCCGATAGCCGTAGGGCGCCTCGCCGGCGATCGCGATCCTGACCTTGCCTTCCTCGCGGATCCGCCCGAGCGTGGTCTGCGCGTCCGCGGCGTCCGGTGCGGCGACGCCCGCTCCGGCGATCACGGCGGCCAGGAGCAGGCGGCGGAATGGCCGCGGAAACCTCATGCCTGTGGCTCCGGCTGGTGAAGGGGCGGGGATCTCATTTGACGGCGATGCAGGTGCAGTGGGCGATGCTGCAGACCTTGTAGGACACGCTGCCGAGCAGGAACCCCTCGATGTCGCCGGTGCCGCGGCCACCGAGCACGATCGCATCCGCGTTCCGCTCCTTCGCGACCTCGACGATGGTCCGGGCCGGTGGGCCGCGGCGCACCACCCCCTCGACGTCGCTCACCCCGAGCCCGCGGGCGCGCGCGACGGCCTCATCGACGGTCTCGCGGGCGAGCCGGCCCAGGGTCACGTCCGGCGGCTCGACCTCGTTCCGGCCCTTGACCAGCGAATGGGTGGTCTCGAGCGGCGAATGGTGGCGGTAGACGCTGAGGACGATCAGCTTGCCGCCGCTCGCATTGGCGAGCTCGGCCGCCTTCTCGAGCGCCTTACGGGCGTGCGCCGAGCCGTCGACCGCG
>DASUSF010000395.1:0-4610 GCA_036375275.1 Geminicoccaceae bacterium
GGCCGATGGCGCGTCGTGTCGCCCGACGCGACGGTGGACGTGGCCGACCGTCCGGCGACGGGGGAGGGCACGGGACCCGAGGCGGTGGCGACGGTTACGACGGTCGACGACGGTCGGGCGGAGCTGGTCGCCGAGCTGACGGACGAGTTGGCGGAGTGGCGCTCGCGAGCCCTGGTCGCCGAGGCGCTGCGCGACGAATTCCGGGCGCGCGTCGCCGAGCTCCGCGCCGATCTGGAGCGCGAGCGGCAGCGGGCCGGGGCGACGGAGGCGCGCCAGCTCGACTGCGATCGGCTGATAGCTCAGACGCTCCGGGAGATCGGGGAGTTGCGCAACGAGCGCCACCGCCGACGCTGGCCGGGGTTCAGGGGATGGTGGCGGCGGGTCTGGGACGGCGAGGGGTGAGCTTCCAGCAGGGCCGCGCCGGCAACCGTCCCGAAGCGACGCGACCCTGCCAGGTCTCTGGGTCGGCGGCGGTTATGAGCGGGTTAGGTTAACGGACAATGGACCGCGGCGCCGATGAGCTGGGGATCGGATAGGCCCGCTTGGCCGAGGCCTGGACCAGAGGCTAAGCATGCCTGCGGCTGTACCATTGAACCAGCTCGAGGTCTGAACATGCCGAGGTTCATGTCCGCCCCGTTGGCGGGGCTCGCTGTGCTGCTCGCGCCCGCCGCCATTGGCGCCGAGGGGCTCCCCGAGGAGGCCCGCTGCCTAGCCCTGGCGATGTACTGGGAGGCTAAGGACGAGGGCCGCGAGGGCATGCTCGCGGTCGGCTCAGTGGTGCTGAACCGGGTGGCGCACGAGGAGTTCCCCGACGCGCCCTGCGCGGTGGTGCGCGAGGGCGGGGAGACGCCGCCCTGCCAGTTCTCCTGGTGGTGCGACGGCGCGAGCGATACGCCGACGGAGGGCGAAGCGTGGGTCCTGGCGCAGGAGCTGGCCGTAGAACTGGGGAGCATGAGGAATCGTGGGGCGCTCACGCGACGGCAGCACGCTCGGTGTTGACCGCGTTGTCGTTGGCGAGCCCCGGATACCAGCGCTCGAACATCGCCCGCAGCGTGCCGTCGAGGGCGCGGGTACGGGTCTGCAGCAGCAGGTGCGCGCCACGCGGCGTCCACTGCATCTGCTGCTTCTTGGCGAAGCGCTTGCCGATCACCGTGTCCACCGTGCTCTCGACGAAGGACGTCGAGATCCGCTCGCCAGCTCGATGGCGCTCGCCATAGTTGATGATGCTGCCGGCGTTCTCGGCGATGTAGACCGCGAACTCGTGCATCGCCCGCCTGAACCGCCCCAGGTTCGGGTAGGCCACCTCGAGCCCGTCCACCTCGTCCTCGAGGTCGCCAACCTCCTCGAGCGCACGATGGAGGTCGCCATGCCAGAGCCGCCACTTGATGCGCTCAAGGTCGGCGAGCAGCCGCGTGCCCGCGTCCTGATCGGCTTGGGCCACCCCCTTGGCATACTGGCCCAGCACGGTCAGCCGCATGGCGATGTGGAACCAGTCCAGCACATGCTCGCCGCACGGGCTGATCAGCTCCGTGAGCGCCTTGATCTCGTCGCCGCCGTCGGTCAGGAAGGTGACGTCCTGGTTCGCCTGCAGCCCCTGGCTCGCGAGCATGTCGACCAGCCGCCGCTTCGGCTTCTTGTCGTAGCCGTGCACCAGGCCGAGGTAGCGTGCGTCACGATCCTCCGGCATCGACCGGCCGACGATGACCTCGAAGTTGCTGGTCTTCTCGGTCCAGTCGCGGACGTAGCCGCCGTCGAGCCCGACCACGATCCGCCCCTCCGGGTGGGGGAGATGGCACCAGTCGACCGGGCAGCCGTCGATGAAGCACGGCCGCTCGTCGCCGAGTTCCGCCTCGGCCCGCTCGGCCACCCGCATCACGTGTTCGCGGATCGTGGTGGCGTTGATCGTCTCCCCGACGGGCAGGACGTCAGCCAGCATGGCGGCCGTGGCGGCATAGGGTGCCAGCGAGGCCCATCGGGTCTCGAGGTAGAGCCGCTCCGGCGCGACGTGGTCGGCGAGAAGCTCGTTGAGCGGCGAGACGGTCGCCGGTCCGTCCTGGTTCTGGCACCGGCAGCGATGGAAGCGTGGGCTGGCCAAGCGGACCGCGCCGAACAGGGTGCGGAACACGACCGGGTAGCCGCCCTTGGATCGGCGGCGCCTTCCGCAGCTGGCGCAGCAGCGGTGCCCTTCGATCCGGGTTGAGGCCTGCCGCTCGACCGCCAGACGCTGGACGGCGGTGAGCAAGGTCTTGCCCTCGGCGAGCGACGGGCCGATGTCCTCGACCCTGCCGGTGTGCTTCTCGAACGTCGCCACCTCCGCCACGGCACCGAAGTCGCCGTCATCCGGCGCGATCTGGAGCAGGACCCTGACCCGCACGGCATCCCTCCTCGCCTCATGGCCGAGCTTTCCACAATCCCGGGAGAGGAAAGCTCCGGCTGACCCGGTGTGCCATCCGACCGGACGGCGCTTGCCTTCCCCTGGCCCGAGCTGGCATGAGCTTGCACTCCGAAAGCCACTTGGCAAATCGGTCATGGGCCGCATCGAGCGCATCGCCTCGGCCAGCGCCGCCATCCTCGCCCGCGAGGGGGTCGACTACCTGCAGAGCAAGGCGGTGTTCAAGGCCGCCCGGCACAAGGCCGGGCTTGCAGCCCCGCCCGACCGCCGCGGCACCATCGACCGGCTGACGCTCGAGGAGGAGCTGCGCTTCATCGACCAGGCCTACGCCACGGGCGGCCGGACCGGACTGATGCTGCAGACCCTGCTCGAGACCGGGACCCGGGTCTCCGAGCTGGTCCAGCTCAGGGTCGAGGATGTGAGCCTCGCCGAGCGGGTGGTCGTCATCCGCCGCGGCAAGGGCGCCAAGCGGCGCGAGGTGCCGATCCGCCGCGAGCTCGCCCAGCTCCTGCAGCTCCATCTTGGCACCCGCCGGGCGGGCCCGCTCTTCCCCAGCCGGCAGAGAGGTTCGGGCACGGCACCGCACGTCCTCACCCGACAGCGGGTCGGGCAGATCGTGCGCGAGGTGGCGCGGGCGGCCTCGATCACCAAGCGGGTCTACCCGCACCTGCTGCGTCATACCATGGCGACCCGGCTGCTGACGCTGGGGATGGAGATCACCGACGTGCAGCGCTTCCTCGGCCACGAGGACCTCGCGACCACGCGGCGCTATGCCGAAACCACGGCCGCGCTGCTGCGGCGCAAGTTCGACCAGCTGACCGATCCGGCCGCCCTCCAGGTGGTCACCGCGGTCCAGCACCGGCGTGGCGACGATGCCGCCGTTCTGGCCGTCGAGCTCTTGGCCGAGCGACGAGGGCAACGGCTCACATCCGCCGAGGCATGAACACGCGGTGCGCGCCGCGCCGGAGGCGGGCGTTGACCTCGCGGCGGGAGAACGGTACGGGCAGGAAACACTCTCGCTCTTGCATCCGCTCGAGCGCGGCCTCGAACTCCCAGCGGGTGTCGGGATCGTCCAGCACTGCGGTCGTGCGGGTGCACAGGACCGCATCGAGGACCTCCGCCACGGTGTCGAGATCGCTCATCGCCTCAAGGCCCACGACATCATGCTGCCGGGCAAGGTGACCCGCCGGCCCGCCGCTATCCTCGGCGGGACAGTCGCCATGGCCGGCAAGACAGAGCGGATGGGACCTTCCCGCTTCAGGCTCGATCTGTCGCTCGACCCGGACCTCATGCCGCCAGGACAGGTTGAGGTCGTACTCGTAGAGGAAGCGGCTTCCGGTCCGCAGGTGGAAGCTTTCCAGGGTCGCTTCCGGCGAGCTCGCCGACGGCTCGGGCGAGCCATAGCGGAGCGCACGCGGATGGAACTGGAACGGGTGGATGCCCTTCCAACCCAACGCGACCTGGATGATCCCGTGCGGCTCACGCAAGCTCGTCGCGGCAGGCACCAGCAGGCGGCGCCAGACCATCGGGCTGACCTCGAGCAACCGGACCTTCAGCTGGAGAGCTGGGCCGATGTTCGGGCGTCCGGGATCCGCAGGTTCGTCCGGCAAAGACGGCCTCGCCGTGTTCTCACGCCGGGATGCTACCGGCCGTCAGCACCGGCTGTCAGCAAGCGCCCCACGGTTCCTCATGCTCTCGTGGTTCGCCCTTCCCCTAGAGGCGGCGGCCCGCCGCCTCGGCCCGCCGGAGCCGAGGCCGCCCCACGCACCCGGCCCGTTCGGCTTCAGCGACGTGGCCTACGTGGAGGAGATCCTGACCGCGGCCGGGTTCGCGGACCTCGCGATCGAGCGGGTCGAGACCGTCCTGCCCGGCGCCGCGACCGCCGCGGAGGAGGCGCGCTTCGCCTGCGACCGCGGCCCGGCCGCCCGCCTCATCGCGACCCGCGAGCCCGACGCCGCGACCCTCGACGCCATCATCGCCGAGATCGCCGAGGGCTTCCGACCTTACGAGACCGAAGCGGGCGTCCGGATGCCGGCTATGGTGTTCCACGTCACGGCGCGCCGGCCCTGAGTCCAGCCGCGCCATCAGCCCGATCCGCCGAGTAGGTCCATGACCAAGTAGTATCCTAATTTGAAACTTCTTCCATCGAGGCCGCGCATCATTGAGAAGCCGCTCGCAACCTCGCCGACCTCGACCAGCAGCCGCTAGCGTATCAGTG
>DASUSF010000396.1:0-3967 GCA_036375275.1 Geminicoccaceae bacterium
GGCCGGGCTGACCTGGTACCACCTGCCGATCGTCGACTTCGGGGTGCCGGACAGCACCTTCGAGCGGCGCTGGGCGGACGCCGGGCCGGAAATCCTCGAGCGGCTGCGGGCGGGCGAAGCGGTGGTGATCCACTGCTACGCCGGGCTCGGCCGTACTGGGATGATCGCGGCCCGGCTGCTGGTGGACGCCGGCGAGGTGCCGCAGCAGGCGATGCGGCTGGTGCGGAAGGCGCGCCGGGGCGCGATCCAGAACGTCGAGCAGGAGCGGTGGGTGCTCGGCCTGCGCTCCGCCTGATGCCCCCGTGCGGCCGGCGCCAGGAGAAAGGTCGGGAACTCGTCAGGTGGAGTTCGGGGCAAGAGCGGTGGGTTCTCCGCCTCCGTCCGGACTTCGTATCCCAGGCCTCCTTCGCCGGCAGAACGGTCGGAACCCATCTGGTGGAGCGTCGGGCGGGAGCGGCGGGTGCTCGGGTCTGCGGTGCTCCAAGCCTGCGCCCGCCTGATGCACCGCCGTCGGCCGGCGCCGCGTCGGACCTCGGGAACCGCCTAGAGCGGATCCCGACATGACGGAACCGCCTGCAAGCGGTTCCGGATCGGGTGAATCCGCTCGGAACCATTGAAATGGAGCAATTTACTTCCGATGAGCGGAAGGACGTCGCGGTTCGATGCGGTCCTGTCTCATCGGAAATTGCTCTACTGAGGGGGCCGCCTCGGCCAGGGCACGGAGAACCCGCTGCCGCCGGCTGGCCGCGGAAGCCGAAGACCCGGACGGACGCGCGGTGGGAACACGAGGGACACAGCCCGCAGGCCTGCGTGAACGGACCTGCGGATGTGGCGCCGGGCTCTCAGCCGCGACCGGTGGCCCGGAGCCTCCTCGGCCCGGCTGTGATGTTCGATCAACCTTCCCTTAACCTTGACCGTGCATCCTCATCGCGGTCCATGCGATCCTGGGAATCCGCGCGGCTGCCTCGTGGGGCGGACGGAGTCCGACCGTAGCCTCCGGCATGGATCGAGCTTCGCTCGGGGTGGGTCAAGATCGGGTTGACGCCGGATGCGCCGGCCACAGTCGAGGACGGCGGGGCGCCGCAGCGCTGGCGCCGGCGGGCGGACCCCGGAGCGGAAGATGGGTGCTCAGGCAGCGGCAACCGCGGTAGCACAGGAGCAGCGTCGGGGGCGACAGCGCCCGCGAACGCACGCTGACACCAGGGAGAGAGCGATGCCGAAGTTCGCCGCGAACCTCAGCACCATGTTCACCGAGCGGCCGTTCCTGGAGCGGTTCGGCGCCGCCCGGGCGGCCGGTTTCGCCGCGGTCGAGTGCCAGTTCCCCTACGAGGCCGCGGCCGGCGAGGTCAGGGCGCGGCTCGACGAGCACGGCCTGGAGCTGGTGCTGTTCAATACGCCGCCCGGCGACTTCGCCGCCGGCGAGCGCGGGCTCGCGGGCCTGCCGGGGCGGGAGAGCGACTTCGAGGCCGCGCTCGAGCGGACCCTCGCCTACGCCGAGACCCTCGGCACGCGGCTCCTCCACGTCATGGCGGGCGTGCAGCCGAACGACCAGCGCCCGGAAGCCTGCCTCGAGGTCTACCGGGAGAACCTGGCCAAGGCCTGCGCCGCCGCACGCAGCGCCGGGCGGATCTGCCTGATCGAGCCGATCAACACCCGGGACATCCCGGGCTACTTGCTGAACACGCCGGACGAGGCGGCCGTCCTGATCCAGGAGCTCGGCGACGACGGCCTGAAGCTCCAGTTCGATTTCTACCACTGCCAGACCATGCGCGGCGATCTCAGCGCCCAGTTCGAGCGCCACCAGGCGCTGATCCCGCACGTCCAGGTCGCGAACCTTCCGGGCCGGCACGAGCCGGACCGCGGCGAGATCGCCTACGACTTCATCTTCGACATGCTCGACCGCCGCGGCTTCGACGGCTGGGTCGGCTGCGAGTACGTCCCGGCGGGCCGGACCGAGGACGGCCTCGGCTGGGCGGTGCGCTACGGCATCCGGCCGAAGGACACGCTGCTCGCGACCGGCGGCGAGCGGGTGTGAGCGGCCCGGCGGATGGGATTCGAGCCCCGAGCACACTTTCGCCCCTTGTGCTCCGCCTCCAGTCGGGTCACATTGATCGCGGTCGGATCCTGGCGGGCTTGCTGGACCGGCTCGTGTCGGGCACGTGGCCCGGCGCGACGATCACGTCGAAGAGGCTAATTCCTTGAAAACCGGAACTGTGAAGTGGTTCAACGCCACGAAGGGCTATGGCTTCATCCAGCCTGAGGGTGGTGGACCGGACGCCTTCGTCCACATCTCGGCCGTCGAGCGGGCGGGACTGGACACGCTACACGAGGGGCAGCGCGTGCAGTACGAGCTGGTCCCCGGCCGCAATGGCAAGAGCTCGGCAGAGAACCTGAAGGTCAGCAACTGACCGAGCGCTGACCAGCCTACGCGCAGCCCCCGCGGGAAACCACGGGGGCTTTTTCTTGTCCGTCGCCCGCCGCCGCCGCACGCTGCGGCATCCCGGGGCCTGGGCAGGATGCGCTGGCTGGCACCGCCTCCGGGCGATCCTCGTCCGGATGAAGCTGCTCTACTGCATCGAAACAGTAGAATTCTCTTTGCCCGCCGCGCCGGGTTCGCACGCTCGGTGGTCCCGTCGGTCCAGAATTTGCTCTATGGCATGATCGACCCGGAATGGCATGATCGACCCGGACCGGGCGGGGAGGACGATCATGGCGACGGTGCTCAGGCGGGACGAGGCGCTGCCCTGGAGCGAGGCCGAGCAGCACCTCCGGGTCCAGCTCGCGGCCGGCTACCGGCTGGTCGACCACTTCGGCTGGACCGAGCTGATCTACGGTCACCTGACGGCGCGCGTCCCAGGCGACGAGCCCCACTTCCTGATCAATCCCTACGGTCTCGGCTACGACGAGGTGACGGCCTCCAACCTGGTCAAGATCGACACCGACGGCAACCTGATCGGCGAGAGCAACTACCCGGTCAACCAGGCCGGCTTCGTGATCCACTCGGCGATCCACATGGCGCCCGGGACCACGAACCACGTCGTGATGCACACCCACAGCCGCGCCGGCATGGCGGTCGCGGCGCTCGAGGACGGCCTGCTCCCGGTCAGCATGGGCGCGACCGCGCTCTTCGGCCGGCTCGCCTACCACGACTACGAGGGACCGAGCCTCTACCTCGACGAGCGGGAGCGCCTGGTCGCCTCGCTCGGCGAGAACAAGGCGATGATCCTCAGGAACCACGGCCTCCTGGTGGTCGGGCGGACCGTTCCGGAAGCGTTCCTCCGCCTCTACCGCCTGGAGCGCGCCTGCCAGGTTCAGCTCGACGCCGCGGCCGCCGGCCGGCTGCACGTCGTACCGGACGAGGTGGCGAGGAAGTCCGGCGACGACGTGGAGCGGTTCGCGTCGATGCAGGGCTCCTACGGCGAGCTCGAGTTCCAGGCCCTGATGCGCCGCCTCGACCGGATCGACCCGAGCTACCGGACCTGATCGCCCCCCGGCCTCGCAGCCGCCAGAGCCGCGTTCTGGCAAGCTCGCCCGATTGGAGTGACCGGCGTCGAGTTCGCGCATGGCGCGAGGACCTGCGCAGGACTCTGAATCCAGAGTTGCGGCGGATCTTCTCGCCACGTACAGCTTGAGCATCATCAACGGCGGCGGCTGGCCGCGCCGGATCAGGGAGCTCGAGCAATGAAGCGTTCAGGCGCGCGGGGGAAGACGAGCGTGAAGCGGAGCGTGCTGCTCGGCGGCGTCGCCATCCTGGCGCTGCCTCTCGGCCTGCTCGTCACCCAGGCGATCGCCCACGACGAGGGGCCGGCGCACCACAGCCCGCTCCCGGCCAACGCCACCGGCGTGATGAAGAGGCTGTACGCCGACCGCCTGCCGCCCGAGAACCTGAGCGCGATCACCGGCGGCAGCCGGTCTGAATGCCCCCCTGGCGGCGGGCTCATAGGCGCGTACCCGTGCGAGAACGTCG
>DASUSF010000397.1:0-4417 GCA_036375275.1 Geminicoccaceae bacterium
TCGTGGTCGGCACCCCGCCGGAGCCCGCCTACCGGCTGGAGGAGGTGCCGGGCGTGGGCGTGGTGCCGGGCCGCGCGAGCGGGCAGAAGTGCGCGCGCTGCTGGCGCATCCTGCCCGAGGTCGGCGCCGGCGCGAGCAGCGACCTCTGCGACCGCTGCACGGTCGCGGTCGGGGCCGTCGCCGCCTGATGTTCCGCTTCGGTCTCGTCCTCGCGCTGCTGGTCGTGATCCTCGATCAGGCGACCAAGCAGGTCGTCCTCCAGACCTTCGGCACCGGCGAGGTGCTGCCGGTCCTGCCGTTCTTCAACCTGGTCCTGGTCTGGAACCGCGGGGTCAGCTTCGGCATGTTCGGCTCGGCGGGCGTCCCCTGGCTGCTCTCCGGGATCGCGCTCGCGGTGGTGATCGGCCTCGCGATCTGGCTCCGCCGCGCCGAGAGCCGGGTGGTCGCGAGCGGCCTCGCCCTGGTCATCGGGGGCGCCCTCGGCAACGTGATCGACCGGGTCCGGTTCGGGGCCGTGGTCGACTTCCTCGACGTTCACGCCTTCGGCTGGCACTGGCCGGCGTTCAACGTCGCCGACAGCGCGATCTGCATCGGCGCGGCGGTCCTGGTGCTCGACGGCTTGTTGGCGCCCAGGTCGCAAACTACATAGCAGCGCACGCTCCACCCCAACCCCGGAGATGGCCGTTGGCGTCTCGCTCCAGGATCGGCATCGCGCTCGGCGCCTGCGTCCTGGTCGCCGGCTGCTCCGGCAGCCTCGGCGACACCCTCGGCTTCGGCAAGCGCTCGCCCGACGAGTTCGCGGTGGTCAAGCGCCAGCCCCTGATCGTGCCGCCCGACTACAACCTCCGCCCGCCCGACCCGGACGCGCGCCGGCCGCTTCCGGGGCAGGCCGATGCACGGGCGCGGGCGGCCCTCACCGGCGTGCCCATCGAGGAGAGGGCGGCGGCCGCGGCGCCGCAGCCGGGCAGCGCCGGCGAGGCGGCGCTGGTCGGGCGGACCGCCGAGGTCCAGGCCGATCCCGCGGTGCGGGCCCGGATCGCGGAGGAGACGGGCGGCGCCGCGGAGGTCGATCCGGCGCTGTTCGAGGAGCTGATGACCGGGCAGCCGCAATCCGGGGCGGCGGGGGCGCCGGCGGCCGCGGACGCTCCCGACGCGCTCGCCGGGCCGTCGGACGACGCGCCACCGGGCGCCGGGCCGACCCTGATCCGCCGTGATTCGACGCCGCTGGAGGATCTCTGATGGCGCTCCGCAGCCGCTCTCTGGGGCTGGCCGCCGCCGGCCTGATCGCCGCCGTCGCCCTGACCGCCGCCCGTAGCAGCGAGGCCGTCGTGTTCGATCCGGAGACCTTCACCCTCGACAACGGCATGCAGGTGGTGGTGGTCACCAACCGGCGGGCCCCGGTGGTCAGCCACCACGTCTGGTACAAGGTCGGGAGCGCCGACAGCCCGCTCGGCAAGTCGGGCCTGCCGCACTTCCTCGAGCACCTGATGTTCAAGGGCACCGACACCCTGGAGCCGGGGGAGTTCTCGCGCACCGTCGCACGCAACGGCGGCAACGAGAACGCCTTCACCGGGCCGGACTACACCGGCTACTTCCAGACCATCGCGCGCGACCGGCTGGAGACGGTCATGCAGATGGAGGCCGACCGCATGGTCAACCTCCGCCTGACCGAGCCCGAGGTGCTGCTCGAGCGCGACGTGATCCTGGAGGAGCGCTCGCAGCGGGTCGACAACGACCCGGGCGCGAAGCTCAGCGAATCGCTCAACGCCAGCCAGTACCTGCACCATCCCTACCGGCTGCCGACGATCGGCTGGCGGCACGAGATCGCCTCCTACACCATGGCCGACGCCCTCGCGTTCTACGAGGACTGGTACGCGCCGAACAACGCGGTCCTGATCGTCGCCGGCGACATCGACGCCGCGGAGCTGCGCCCGCTCGCCGAGAAGTATTACGGGTCGATCCCGCCGCGCGACGTGCCCGAGCGGGTCCGGGTCCAGGAGCCGCCGCAGAACGCCGCGCGCGACGTGGTGCTCAAGGACGCCCGGGTCCGCCAGCCCTACTGGATCCGCTCCTGGCTGGCGCCGAGCCTGAACGCCGGGGCCAGCGAGCACGCCTACCCGCTCGAGGTGCTCTCCGAGATCCTGGGTGGCACCAGCACGTCGCGGCTGTACCGGGCGCTGGTGATCGACCAGAAGCTCGCGACCTCGGCCGGCAGCTACTACAGCGGCACCGCCCTCGACCTCGGGACGTTCAAGATCTACGCCAGCCCGCGGCCCGGCGTCTCGCTGGACGAGCTCGCGGCGGCGGTCGAGGCCGAGCTGGAGCGCCTGGTCGCGGAGCCGATCACGCCCGAGGAGGTGGCGCGCGCGACCACGCGCATGGTCGCCGAGGCGGTCTACGCCCGGGACAGCCTCACTTCGGCCGTCCGGAGCTTCGGCGCGGCGCTGTCGACCGGGCGGACCGTCGAGGACGTCGAGGCCTGGCCCGAGCGGATCGGGGCGGTCACCGCCGCCGACGTGAAGGCGGCCGCCGCCTACGTGTTCCAGGAGGAGCGCTCGACCACCGGCCACCTGCTGCCCGCCGACGGACAGGCGGCGCGGTCGGCCAACGAGGACGCCGAGGATGATGCGTGAGCGAGCGGCGGGCCTCGTGCTCGGCCTCTGGGCCCTGGCGTTGAGCGTCGCGCTCGCGCCGACGCCGGCCGACGCGGCGAGCCGGGTCGAGGAGGTGGTGAGCCCGGGCGGGATCCGGGCCTACCTGATCAGCGAGCCGATGCTGCCGCTGCTGTCCGTCTCGGTGCACTTCAAGGGCGGCTCGGCGCTCGATCCGCCGGGCAAGGCGGGGCTCGCCAACATGGTGAGCGGCTTGCTCGACGAGGGGGCGGGGGAGCTCGACAGCCAGGCATTCCGCACCGAGCTCGAGGACCGGGCGGTGCGGCTGTCCTTCGAAGCCGGGCGGGACGAGTTCACGGGCTCGCTCAAGACCCTGACCGAGCACCGCCAGCGCGCCTTCGAGCTGCTCCGGCTGGCGCTCACCGAGCCGCGCTTCGACGAGGAGCCGGTCGAGCGGATCCGCAGCCAGATCCAGGCCGACCTCCGGCGGCGGTCGGAAGACCCGGGCTACGTGGCGAGCCAGACCTGGTTCGAGACCGCGTTCCCGGACCACCCGTACGGCCGGCCGGTGCGCGGCACGGTCGAGAGCGTCGCCGCGATCGAGACCCAGGACCTGCGCCGGTTCGTCCAGGACCGGCTGGTCCGCGACCAGATGACCATCGGCGTCGCGGGCGACGTCACGGCAGCCGAGCTCGGGCCGCTCCTCGACCTCGCGTTCGGGGACCTGCCGGCAGGCGGGCCGCCGATCGAGGTGGAGGCCGCGGTCCCGGCGGTGTCCGGCACGGTGGTGGTGAGGAAGCCCCTGCCGCAGAGCCAGGTGATGTTCGGCGAGGGCGGCCTGATGCGCTCGGACCCGGACTACTACGCCGCCTACGTCGCCAACCACATCCTCGGCGGCGGCGGCTTCACCTCGCGCCTGACCGACGAGGTGCGCGAGAAGCGCGGCCTCGCCTATTCGGTCTACAGCTACCTCTATCCGACCGAGTTCGCCCCGCTCTGGCTCGGCGGCGCCGGCACCGACAGCGTCCGGGTCGGCGAATCGCTCGAGATCATCCGCGCCGAGGTCGCCCGGATCGCCGCCGGCGACATCTCGGCCGAGGAGCTCGAGGACGCCAAGACCTACCTCACCGGCTCGTTCCCGCTCCGGCTGACCAGCAACGACCAGATCGCGGGCATGCTCGTCGGCATGCAGGTCCACGATCTCGGCATCGACTACATCGACCGCCGGAACGACCTGATCGAGGCCGTGACCCTCGAGGACCTGCGCCGGGTGGCGGCGCGCCTGTACGATCCGGAGGCGCTGCTCACGGTCGTGGTCGGCGACCCGCCCGGGCTCGAGGGCTGAGCCGGGGCGGACGCCGTAGCGCGGTACCGGGGCCCGCCCGGCCGGCGCTGGATCCCCTTGCCCCCGGCCGGCCGCCGGGGTAGTCCTCGCTGGGTGGGGCCGCGCCCGGCGGACGCTCGGGCCGGGTCCGGCCCGATCCTCCCCGGACGATCCGAACGACCTTGGCTTCGTCTTCCGCGCTGCACGAGCCCGACCACCCCCGGCCGCCGTCGTCCGGCGGGCTCCGTCGCCTGCCGGCGCACCTGGTCGACCGGATCGCCGCGGGCGAGGTGGTCGAGCGGCCCGCCGCGGCGGTCAAGGAGCTGGTCGAGAACGCCCTCGACGCCGGCGCGCGCCAGATCGGGGTCGAGCTCGCCGCCGGCGGCCGGGCGCTGATCGCGGTGACCGACGACGGCGGCGGCATCGCCGCCGACGCGCTGCCGCTCGCGGTCGAGCGCCACGCCACCAGCAAGCTCGAGGA
>DASUSF010000398.1:0-8380 GCA_036375275.1 Geminicoccaceae bacterium
GGCGTTCCGCCACGAGACGGTCGACCGGGAGATCTTCAAGGAGTTCGGCAGCCTCGGCCTGCTCGGCCCGACCATCGACGGCTACGGCTGCGCCGGGACCAGCTACGTCGGCTACGGGCTGATCGCGCGCGAGGTCGAGCGCGTCGACAGCGGCTACCGCTCGATGCTGAGCGTCCAGTCGTCGCTGGTGATGTTCCCGATCCACGCCTACGGCAGCGACGGGCAGAAGGAGGCCTACCTGCCGGGCCTCGCCAGGGGCGAGCTGGTCGGCTGCTTCGGCCTGACCGAGCCCGATCACGGCTCCGATCCCGGCTCGATGGGCACGCGCGCCCGCAAGGTCGAGGGCGGCTACCGGCTGAGCGGCGCCAAGACCTGGATCAGCAACGCGCCGATCGCGGATGTCTACCTGGTCTGGGGCAAGGACCCGGACGGCGTGGTCCGCGGCTTCCTCATCGACAAGGGTGCGGACGGGCTGGCCGCGCCCAAGATCGAGGGCAAGTTCTCGCTGCGCGCGGCGGTCACCGGTCAGATCCTGATGGACGACGTGTTCGTGCCGGAGGATCGGGTACTGCCCGGGATCAGCGGCCTCAAGGGGCCGTTCAACTGCCTCAGCCGGGCCCGGTTCGGGATCTGCTTCGGCAGCATGGGCGCGGCCGAGTTCTGCTGGCACGCGGCCAGGCAGTACGTCCTCGACCGGAAACAGTTCGGCCGCCCGCTCGCCGCGAACCAGCTGATTCAGAAGAAGCTCGCCGACATGCAGACCGAGATCGCGCTCGCCCTGCAGGCGACGCTCCGCCTCGGGCGGATGATGGACGAGGGCCAGGCGGCGGCGGAGCTGATCTCACTGGTCAAGCGCAACAACTGCGGCAAGGCGCTCGAGATCGCCCGGACCGCGCGCGACATGCACGGCGGCAACGGGGTCGCAGACGAGTACCACGTGATCCGGCACGTGCTGAATCTGGAATCCGTCAACACCTACGAGGGCACCCACGACGTCCACGCCCTGATCCTCGGTCGCGCGCAGACCGGCATCCAGGCGTTCACCGGCTGATCTCGTCACGGGAGCCGTCCTCCTCGCCGCCGTCCTCCTCGGGGTCGGCGTCGAGCGCCGGCACCGCATAGACCTCGTTCATCCAGCGCGAAAGGTCGACCTGCCGGCAGCGCTTCGAGCAGAACGGCCGGAACTTCGGGTCGCGCGGCCGGCCGCAGATCGGGCAGCGGGGTGGCGTCCGGGCGGCCGGTCGCGGGTTCGCCATCTCGAGAGGTCACACGTCCGTCGTGATGGTCGCCAGCACCCTGCCCTCGCCCGCGCAACTCGGGCAAGGCCGGCGGAGCAGCTGATCCAGGCTCGGCCCGATCCGCTGCCGGGTCATCTGGACCAGCCCGAGCCGGGTCATCGGCAGGATCTCGACCGGCAGCGGGTCGTCCTCGAACGCGCGGCCCAGCGCGTGGTGGAGACGCTCGCGCTCGACCCTCCGCCGGAGGTCGACGAAGTCCACCACGATGATGCCGCCAATCCGGCGCAGGCGGACCTGGTGGGCGATCGCGGCGGCCGCCTCGAGATCGAGCCCGAGTGCCGGCCGACCCGCGCCGTTGACGTCGATCGCCGTGAGCGCGGTGGTCGGCTCGATCAGCAGGGATCCGCCGCCGTCGAGCGCGACCTCGGGGTGCAGCGCATCCAGGAGCTGGTCGGCGAGCCCGGCCGCGCTCCAGACGCCGGGCTGCGCCTCGACCGCGAGCGGGACGGCGTGCCGCTCCAGGACGCCTCGGATCTTGAGCATCGCCAGGTGATCGTCCGCCGTGACGGCCGCCACGCCGAGCGCGCGCGCAGCGCGGAGCAGGCCCAGGATCGGGTCCGGGCGGTGCAGGAGCGCCGGCGGGGCGGCGTCGGCGGCGCGGCGCTCGATCGCGCCCCAGAGTGCCCGGAGCCGCTCCGACCCGGCGGACGCCGGCGCGACCGCCCGGCACGGCCGCAACGTCTCGCCGATATCGGCGAGGACGACGTCGGTGGTGACCCGCGGCCCCTTCCCTGCCGTCGCCGGCCGCGCGACCTGAACGATCGCCGCCGCCCCTTCATGCAGCCGCGTGCCCGCCCGGGCCAGGTCCTTCCGGAGGTCGAGCCATCCCTCGCCGCCGTCGCCGAGGTCGACCCGGGCCGCCTTCAGATCGGGGTCGATCCGCGCGATCCGGGCCAGGTAGATCCGACCGGTCCCGCCGTCGTCGGCCGGCAGGTAGTCGGTGAGGCGACCGTTCCGAAGGATCCCGCCCTCGAGCGCGCTCCCCTTCGAGCGGACGATCAGCTCGCTCACGACCCGGTCCAGCCGAGCCCGCGCAGCAGGTTGACGGTCTCGGCGAGCGGCAGCCCGACGACGTTGGAATAGCTGCCGTTGATCTGCAGCACGAATGCCTCGGCACGGCCCTGGATCGCATAGCCGCCGGCCTTGCCCCGCCACTCGTCGCTGTCGAGGTAGCGGTCGATCTCGCTGCGCTCGAGGCGCTTGAAGCGCACCCTGGTGCTGACCAGCCGGGTCCGGATGCGCCGCGCGGGGTCGGCCACCGCCACGACGCCGATCACGGTATGACGGCGCCCCGAGAGGAGCTGCAGGCAGCGCTCGGCCGTCGCCCGGTCCACGGCCTTGGGCAGGATCCGCCGGCCGCAGGCCACCACGGTATCGGCGGCGATGACGAAGGCCGCATCGTCGCCGAGGGCGCCGAGCGCCGCGTTCAGCTTGTCGACGGCGACCCGCAGTGCGTGTTGCCGCGGCAGTTCCCGCTTCAGGGGCGCCTCGTCGACCTCGGGCGGAAGGATCCGTAGCGGCTCGACGCCGACCTGCCGAAGCAGCGCCAGACGCCTCGGCGAGGACGACGCCAGAACCAGCGGAACGTCGTCCTTCACCCGCTATTTGAAGCGGTACGTGATCCGGCCCCGGCTCAGGTCGTATGGTGTCATTTCCACCGTGACCTTGTCGCCGGTCAGCACCCGGATCCGGTTCTTGCGCATCCGACCCGAGGTATGCGCGAGAATTTGATGCTCGTTTTCAAGCTTCACGCGAAACATCGCGTTCGGCAGAACTTCGGTGACGGTGCCTCCGAACTCGATCAGATCTTCCTTGGCCATTCATCCTCCTGGAGAGCCGGCTTCGGCTGGATTGGTAGATGACGATTGTCCCGGCTCCGGTCAAGGGTCCGGCTCAGATCACCGGCGCGCTGCCCGGCGGGAAGCGGGTCCGCAGCCGGCGGAGCAGCTGGTCCCGCAGCTCGCGATAGGCATCGAGCCGGGTCTCCCGGTTGCCGCTGATCAGGCTCGGATCGAGGGTCGGCCAGAACTCGATCTCGCAGGACGAGGTCCGGGTGAGCTCCACCGCCCGGTGCTGGGCCTCCGGCGACAGGGAGATCACGAGGTCGAAGTAATCGTCCTCGAGGTCGGCGAACGACTTCGGCCGGTGGCGCGACAGGTCGACCCCGATCTCGTCGAGCACCGCCACCGCGAAGGGGTCGATCTCCCCGGGCCGCACGCCCACCGAATCGACGTAGATCCGGTCGCCGTGGAGCATCTTCATGAGCGCTTCCGCGATCGGGGAACGGATCGCGTTGTGGGTGCAGGCGAAGAGGACACTGCCCGGCAGCTCCTCCATGGTCAGCCGCGGATGTGCAGGACGCAGACCAGGGTGAACAGCCGCCTGGCCGTCTCGTCGTCGACCTCGACCCGGTCCTCGAGCATGGTCCGGAGCTTGTCCGCGCCTTCGTCGTGCAGGCCGCGCCGCCCCATGTCGATCGCCTCGATGCGGCTCGGCGAGGCGGTGCGGATCGCCTGGAAGTAGCTGTCGCAGATCAGGAAATAGTCCTTGATCAGGCTCCGGAACGGGCGCACCGGGAGCGTGACCTCGGCGTGCTGGTCGTCGGGACCGGCGACGTCGAGCACGAGGGTGGTGCCGCGGAGCGAAAGGACCACGCGGTACGGGCCCTTGAAGCCGTTCTTCAACGAGAAGTGGTTGCTCTCGAGCAGATCGAACACCGCGACCTGACGCTCGTGCTCGACCTCGCGGCTCCACCGGACGATGCTGCCGGTGTCGAGGCGGATCTCGACGATGCGCCCGGTCGGGTCGGTCATCCGCCCGCCGACGCGTGCAGACGGATCCGGATCGCCCGGGCGTGGGCCTCGAGCCCTTCGGCGCGGGCCAGCCGCTCCGCGGTCGGGGCCAGCCGCTCGAAGGCGGCGCGGTCGCAGCGGAGCAGGGTCGTGCGCTTGAGGAAGTCGAACACCGAGAGCCCGGACGCGAAGCGGGCGGTCCGCCCGGTCGGCAGCACGTGGTTCGGCCCGCCGGTGTAGTCGCCGATCACCTCGGGCGTGCAGGCGCCGAGGAAGATCGACCCGGCATGCCGGATCGCGGCGGCGAGCCGTTCGGGCTCCCCGACCATCAGCTCCAGGTGCTCCGGCGCGATCCGGTCGACCAGCGCCGGCGCCTCGCGCGCGAGATCGCCGACCACGATGATCGCGCCATGGTCCCGCCAGCTCGCCGCCGCGACGGCGCGACGCGGCAGATCCGCGAGCTGCGCCTCGAGTGCGCGCGCGACCCGCCCGGCGAGGCGGTCGTCGTCGGTGATCAGGATCGCCTGGGCAACCTCGTCGTGCTCCGCCTGGCTCAAGAGGTCGGCCGCGATCCAGGCCGGATCCTGCGCGCCGTCGGCGACGATCAGGATCTCCGACGGGCCGGCGATCATGTCGATCCCGACCCGGCCGAAGACCTGCCGCTTGGCTTCGGCGACCCAGGCGTTGCCGGGCCCGACGATCTTGTCGACCGAGGGCACGGTCCGTGTCCCGTACGCGAGGGCCGCCACCGCCTGCGCGCCCCCGATCCGGTAGATCTCGTCCACCCCGGCGATCGCCGCGGCCGCCAGCACCTGCGGGTCGAGCACGCCGCCCTGCGCCGGCACGACCATGACCAGCCGCGGCACGCCCGCGATTCGGGCCGGGAGCGCGTTCATGAGGACCGAGCTCGGGTACGCCGCCGTGCCGCCCGGAACGTACAGCCCGACCGAGTCGACCGGTCGCCAGCGGAGCCCGAGGCCGACCCCCTCCCCGTCCGTCCAGGCGAGGTCCGGCGGCCGCTGCCGCTCATGAAAGGCGGTGATCCGGCTGGCGGCCCGCTCCAGGGCATCCCGGACCGAGGGGTCGATGGTGCGGAGCGCGTGGTCGATCTCGGCCGCGCCGACCCTGAGGGTTGCGGCGCTCAGCGCGACCCCGTCGAAGCGGCGGGTCAGCTCGATCAGGGCCTCGTCGCCACGCGCCACGACCTCGCCGATGATCGTCCGGACATCCCGGCTGACGTCGACGGCGGCCTCCCGCTTGCCGTCCACGAGCGCGGCGAAGGCGGCCTCGAACGCCGGGTCCGCCGTCCGCAGGCGTAGCGGCACCCTCAGGCGTCCGACTGCGCGACGACGGGGTGGACCGGGACGGCGGTGGCGGGGGCGCACTCGCCGAAGTCCTCGAGCCGGACCTCGATCTTCCTGACCTTGAGCTGGATCGCGGCGTCGCCGGCGAACAGCAGGTTGATCCGCGCGCCGCCGCCTTCGGGATCGGGCTCGTCGATGATCGTCAGGAGCTCGAGCCGGACCCGCCCGAAGCGCGGATCGATGCCGCGATAGCGGACCGCCTCGACCTCGTCGAACGTGAGGGCGCACTGGCATTGCAGCAGCGCGCCGGGCTCGCCGGTGTCCTTCTGGCACTCCCGGCGAAAGCGGAGGAACGCGGCCATGAAGCGGTCCTCGGTGCGCAGGTAGGCCATCTCGGAGATGCAGGTCAGCGCGTCCTGCAGGCACGCCGCCATGACGTGCAGGTCCTCGTCGTCGACCGCGCGGAGCCTGAGGCGCTCCCTGGTCGTGTCGCCCGACGGGCGCATCGCGTTCCTCCAGGTGCTTATGATGCGACGCGCTCGATCGCGGCGCCGCAGCCTTGCAGCTTTTCGACCAGACCCGCGTAGCCCCGGTCAAGGTGATAGACGCGGTTGACCACGGTTTCGCCCTCGGCCACCAGGCCGGCGAGGATCAGCGAGACCGAGGCGCGCAGATCGGTCGCCATGACCGGGGCGCCGGTCATCCGGTCGACCCCGCGCACCAGGGCCGATCCGCCGTGGACGGTGATCCGGGCCCCCATCCGGGTCAGCTCGGGCACGTGCATGAAGCGGTTCTCGAAGATCGTCTCGGTCACCATCGAGGCGCCCTCGGCGACGCACATGAGCGCCATGAACTGCGCCTGGAGATCGGTCGGGAAGCCCGGATAGGGCTGGGTCATCACGTCGACCCCGATCGGCCGGGCGCCGGCCGCGTCGATCCGCAGCCCGCCGCCGTTCTCGACCAGCCGGACGCCGGACTCGCGGAGCTTCTCGGCGAGGCTCGCGATCAGGTCGAGGCGGCCGTCGACCAGGTCGACCCGGCCCCCGGTGATCGCGACCGCGAGCGCGTAGGTGCCGAGCTCGATCCGGTCGGGGACGATCCGGTAGTCGATCCCCGACAGCCGCGGCACCCCCTGCACGGTGAGCGTGCCGGTGCCGACCCCCTCGATCTGCGCGCCCATCATGATCAGGCAGCGGGCGAGATCGACCACCTCGGGCTCGCGCGCGGCGTTGCCGATCACGGTCTCGCCGGCGGCGAGCGACGCCGCCATCAGCAGATTCTCGGTGGCCCCGACGGACGGCAGCGCGAGGCGGATCCGCGCGCCCTTGAGCCCGTCCTTGGCGCGCGCGTGGATGTAGCCGTCCTCGAGCCGGATCTCGGCGCCGAGCTCCTCCAGCCCCTTGATGTGCAGATCCACCGGCCGCGGCCCGATCGCGCAGCCGCCGGGCAGCGAGACCTTGGCGTCGCCGGCCCGGGCGAGCAACGGCCCGAGCACCAGGACGGAGGCCCGCATCCGCCGCACCAGCTCGTAATCCGCGACCGCGCTCTCGATTCTGGGCGTGGTGAGCGTCAGCCGGTCCGGGGTGCCGTCGCCCGCCCTGACCTCGGTCCCGAGGGTCTCGAGCAGGCGGCACATCGAACGGATGTCGGCGAGGTCCGGAACATTGCTCAGCGCCAGCGGCTGGTCGGTGAGCAGGCTGGTCGCGAGGATCGGCAGCGCCGCGTTCTTGGCGCCGCTGATCGTGATCCGGCCTTCGAGCGGCCGGCCGCCGCGGATGCGGATCTTGTCCATCTAGGACTCCAGGATCGGTCGGGCCTTCATGTACGACCGGCGGCGCCGCTCCTCAACCCATACGCGGCGGGCTCCTCAACCGGGAGGTGATGCAGACGACCGGGGCCGGGGTCGGGCAGGATCCGGAGGCGAGCTCAGCCCCGGTCGTCCGGCTCCGGCGCTTTGTCGCCCGCGGCCCGCCGCTCGCGGCTCTGCGCCTTCCGCTTCGCGAGGTTGGCGCGCATCTCCTGGGCCAGGCGGGCCTCGCGCGCCCGGCGCTCCCGCAGGGCGCGCTCGCCGCGCGCCGGCGCCTTCGGATCCTCGACCTCGGCCATCCCGATCACCGGACTTGCCTACCGCGGGCGCACTATGGCATGAGAGGCGCGCTCCAGCGAGCCGCCGTAGCTCAGGGGTAGAGCACTCCCTTGGTAAGGGAGGGGTCGGGTGTTCAATTCACCCCGGCGGCACCAGCACTCGTCCAAGCCTCGCGGTTCCCGAGTTCGGCTACCAGAACCACATCAGCGGCGCTCGCCGCCACCGGCTGATCCGCCGCTGGCGGGTCAGCGACGCCGAGGCGGGACCACCCCCTCGTCCTCGACCCCGCCCCAACACCGCATCCTCTCCCGGAAGCAGTGGATGGAGGTGTCCAGCTTCGCGGACATGGACCGTCAGCCTCGGTCCGCGTACAGGTGCGCGCGGGTCGGCGGCATGGTCGACGCGCCCTTCGCGCCGTGCCTGGTCGCGAGGGTCTGGTAGATCCGCAGCGAGCCGTCGGCGAACGCCAGCGAGACGCCGGCCAGGTAGGCGATCCACATGCGATACCGCTCGCGACCCGCGCACCCGATCGCCTCGTCCCGCCGCGCGACCAGACGCTGATGCCAGAGGCGGCAGGTGAGCGCGTAGTGCTCCCGCCAGCCCTCCACGTCGTGGATCTCGAAGCCCTCGTTCTCCATGGATTCGAGGGTGTGCCCGATGTGGTCGAGCTCCGAGCCGGGAAAAATGTACTTGAGGATCAGGCGTTTCTCCGGCCGGATCTTGCGGAACTTGCGCCCGCTCTTCTTGGCGCGCCGGGTGATTCCGTGGTTGAGGAGCATGCCGCGGTCGCGCAGCAGAGCGTTGATCTTGCGAAAGTAGGCGGGGTGGTTGGCAATCCCGATGTGCTCGTACATGCCGATGCTCGCGATCTTGTCATAGGTGCCTTCGAGCGTAGCATAG
>DASUSF010000399.1:0-4564 GCA_036375275.1 Geminicoccaceae bacterium
GGCCATGACCGAGACGATGGTCCCGCCGGGCGTCGGCTGGCCGAGGGCTTCCTCGAGCGCGTCCGGCCTGATCCTGCCGTCGCGGTCGACGGCGACGGTCCGGATGCGCCGCCCCTGCCGCTCGAGCGCCGGCAGGCAGGCGAGGACGCTCGGATGCTCGACGGCGGACGCGATCACCAGGTCGCCCGGGCGGCTCGCGCCGAACAGCGCGAGGTTGTTGGCCTCCGTGGCGCCCGAGGTGAGCACGATCTCGCCCGGCCGGGCACCGATCAGGGCCGCGACCTGGTCGCGCGCCTGCTCGACCGCCGCGGCCGCGCGCCAGCCCGCGCGATGAGCGCTGTGCGGGTTGCCGGCGGCGCCCGCATCGAGCCACGGCAGCATGACGTCCCGCACCCGCGGGTCGAGCGGCGTGGATGCCAGGTGGTCGAGGTAGACGGCGCCAGTCTCCATGCCCCGGATGATGGCGCGTTCGCTCCGGCGACACCAGCCGGGATCGGGTCTTGATCCGCGCGATCCTTCAGGTCGGAGCCGGGGCCGGGACGGCGCCGGATTTGAACACGAAGCATTCGATTTTTGGTCGCGAGGCCGCACGGAGGGCTCTATGTTCGACCCGCGCCGAGGCAGGGCGGCGAAGGAAAAAGCAGGGAGCCTCCGCATGGCTAAAGTGACAGTGAACGGCGCCGAGCAGGAGTTCGGCGGCGACGGCGGCATGCCGTTGCTCTGGTACCTCCGCGACGAGCTTCAGCTCACCGGGAGCAAGTATGGCTGCGGCACCGGGCTGTGCGGTGCCTGCACGGTGCACGTCAACGGCGAGCCGGTCCGCGCCTGCATCACCGCGATGCAGGACGTCGACGGGGCCGAGGTCACGACCATCGAGGGCCTCCACCCGAGCGGCGATCATCCGGTGCAGCTCGCCTGGCGCGAACTCAACGTGCCGCAGTGCGGCTTCTGCCAGGCCGGCCAGATCATGCAGGCCGCCGGCCTCCTGAACCAGAACAAGTCCCCGTCGGACCAGGAGATCCTGGATTCCATGGCCGGCAACGTCTGCCGGTGCGGGTGCTACGAGCGGATCGTCGCTGCGGTCCGCCAGGCTGCGACGGGAGCGTGATCCGATGCTGCACTATCTGAACCGCGAGATCGCGCCGGCGGCCCGGGCGGCAGCCGAGCGCGTCGTCCTCACCAACGTCAGCCGCCGCTCCTTCCTCCAGGGGCTGGGCATCGGCGGCGGGGCCGTCTTCGCCGCCAGCATCGTTCCCTTCGGCGGCGCCGAGGCGTTCGAGACCTGGCCCCACGGCGGCCTCGAGATGCCGCACGGCATCGTCAACAACCCGCACGTCTTCGTCTCGATCGCCCCCGACGGCACCGTCACCATGGTGGCCCACCGCTCCGAGATGGGCACCGGGTCGCGCACCAGCCTGCCGATGGTGATCGCCGACGAGATGGAATGCGACTGGGCGCGGGTGAAGATCGTCCAGGCGCCCGGCGACGAGCCGAAGTACGGCAACCAGGACACCGACGGCTCGCGCAGCATGCGCCACCACATCCAGTCGATGCGGCTGATCGGCGCGACCATGAAGGAGATGCTGCAGCAGGCCGCCGCCGAGCAGTGGGGCGTCGACCCGAAGCTCGCCCTCGCGCGCAACCACGAGGTGGTCCTGCTCAAGGAGGAGAAGCAGGGCGAGGGCATGAACGTCATGGAGACCGATCAGAGGATCGGCTATGGCGACCTCGCCAAGGCGGTGAGCGAAATGGAGCCGCCGTCGGAGGAGCGCTACTCCAACCCGACGGCCGAGCCCCTGCCGTACAAGAGCGAGAGCGAGTTCAAGTACATCGGCAAGGGCAACGTCTCGATCTACGATCTCCGCGACATCACCACCGGCAAGGCGATCTACGGCGCCGACGTCCACCTGCCGGGCATGAAGTACGCGGTGATCGCCCGCCCGCCGGTGGTCGGCGGCAAGGTCAAGTCGGTCGACGACGCGGACGCGCTCGCGGTCCCGGGCGTCGAGCGGACGGTGCAGATCGAAGGCTCGATCCCGCCCGCGAAGTTCGCGCCGCTCGGCGGCGTCGCGGTGATCGCGAGCAACACGCACGCGGCGATCACCGGGCGCGATGCGCTCAAGATCGAGTGGGACGACGGCCCCCACGCCGGCTACACCACCTCCGAATACAAGCAGCAGATGTCGGAGACGGCGAAGCAGCCGGGCAAGGTGATCCGCGAGGAGGGCGACCTCGACGCCGCGATGTCCGGCGCCGCCAAGACCTTCGCGCAGGAGTACTACCAGGCGCACATGGCGCACATCCCGATGGAGCCGCCGGTGGCGCTCGCGAACGTCAGCGACGGCAAGTGCGAGATCTGGGCACCGGTCCAGAGCCCCTACGGCACCCGCCAGGACGTCGCCGACCGCCTCGGGATCGACATCGAGAACGTGACCGTCAACGTCACGCTGCTCGGTGGCGGCTTCGGGCGCAAGTCGAAGTGCGACTTCGTGCTCGAGGCGGCGATCCTGTCCAAGGAGATCGGCGCGCCGGTCCTCGTCCAGTGGACCCGCGAGGACGACGTCCGGCACAGCTTCTACCACACCACCTCGGTGGAGCGGATCGAGGCGGCGATCGACGGCAACAACAACGTCACCGGCTGGCTGCACCGGAGCGTGGCGCCGTCGATCATCTCGACCTTCGCCGAGGACACCGGCCACCAGTTCTTCATCGAGCATGGCATGGGCTTCGTCGACATGCCGTTCGAGATCGCCAACGTGCGGTGCGAGAACGGCAAGGCGATGGCGCACACCCGGATCGGCTGGTTCCGCTCGGTCTCCAACGTGCCGCGGGCGTTCGCGGTCCAGTCGTTCGCGGCGGAGCTCGCGCACGAGCTCGGCAAGGACCCGAAGGACATGCTGCTCGAGCTGATCGGCTCGGACCGGATCATCGATCCCAAGGCATCGGGCTTCCCGGAGGACTTCTGGAACTACGGCGAGCCCTACGACGAGTTCCCGATCGAGACCGCGCGGCTCAAGAACGTGGTCGAGCTCGCCTGCGAGCAGGCGGGCTGGGGCAAGGAGCTGCCGGAGCGGGAGGGCCTCGGCCTCGCCGTTCACCGGAGCTTCGTCACCTACGTCGCCTCGGTCGTCCGGGTGAAGGTCGAGGACGACGGCACGGTGCGGGTGCCGGAGGTCCATACCGCGATCGACTGCGGCTTCGCGGCCAACCCCGAGCGGATCCGCTCGCAGGTCGAGGGCGGCGCCGTGATGGGCATGACGCTCGCGCTCAACAGCGGCATCACCTTCGAGAACGGCCGGGTCGTGCAGAGCAACTTCCACGACTACGACGTGGTCCGTGCGGACAACTTCCCGGAGCTGGTGGTGACCCACATCGTCGAGCACCCGTTCGAGGTGCACTCGACCGGCGTGGGCGAGCCGCCGGTGCCGCCGTTCGCCCCGGCGCTCTGCAACGCGATCTTCGCGGCGACCGGGAAGCGCATGCGCGAGCTGCCGATCGACACCTCGCAGCTCGCCAAGGCGTAGCTTTCGCCTTTTTTCCGAGATCATCGGGGGCCGGGCCTTTCGCCCGGCCCCTTCTTTTCATCGCCACGGGACCGGGCCTGCCCGGGGGTTGAACAGGCCTGCCGGTGGATTCGCGCGTCCAGGCGCCTAATTGGAAAATGAAGGCATGAAGCGGACGGCGGGATGCCGTGTCCCGGTCGCGCCGTCCCGCTTCCAACCAGGCACTGCAGCTGCCCCGGGCCGGGGCGGGGAGTTGACGTGAAGGATGGTCCGGCGGCCGCGCGGCGGCTGCGCGCTCTAGGATATGGTCTGGTCGGCGGCATCGCGGCGACGCTCGGAGCTGCCGGCCCAGCCGGCGCTCAGGCGTTCGACGACCCGGCGACCGCGCTCGCGGACTACGTGGCGCTGCCCGACGAGAACTACCGCTACCGGGTGATCGCGTCCGACTGGTCGGGCGACGGCTATTCGAGCCACATCCTCCGGGTGGTCTCGCAGCAGTGGCGTCCCGAGGGCGAGGCGATCCCGCCCAGGTGGCGGCACTGGCTCGTGGTGATGGTCCCGGACGAGATCGAGCACGGGACCGCCGCGCTGGTGATCGCCGGCGGGTCGCGGACCAGCGACATCCCGTCGTTCGACGACGAGGAGATCGGCTTCGGCGCGCAGCTCGCGGTGCTGTCGGGCACGCCGGTCGCGGTCCTGATGCAGGCGCCGGAGCAGCCGACCTCGTTCCCGGACGAGCCGTGGCCGCACAAGGAGGACGAGCTGGTCGCCTACAGCTGGGACAAGGCGCTCGAGACCGGCGACTACTCCTGGCCGGTGTACCTGCCGATGGTCAAGGCGGCGGTCCGGGCGATGGACACGGTCCAGGACTTCGTGCCGACCGTCGGCAAGAAGCCGGTCGAGGACTTCGTGGTGATCGGCGGCAGCAAGCGGGGTGCGGCGACCTGGCTGACCGGCGCGGTCGACGACCGGGTGCGGGCGATCGCGCCGATGGTGATCGACATGGCGCGGTTCGACCGCCAGATGGAGCACCACCTCGGCGTCTACGGCGACTACGCGCC
>DASUSF010000400.1:0-3441 GCA_036375275.1 Geminicoccaceae bacterium
ATCGCTACGTCGAGCTGGAGCTGGGCGGAGCGGACGCCGATGCCGGCGTGCCGGGGATGAAGGCCCACCTGCAGGGCTGCCCGGCCTGCGACGAGGACCACCGCAGCCTGCTGGCCCTCGTCGACGCCCGGCCGGCTCCGCCCCCGCAAGACTCCGGCGACTGAGCGCCGCGCTCGGGTCCTACACCTAGATCCGCGGCCTCGCTCGGACCAGGACGCGCCCGGCGAGCACCCCGATTTGCGAGCCGAGAAATGCGTAGGCGAGGAGCAGGATCGCCGTGGCGGGGACCTGCCAATCGGCGAGGCCGCTCAGCCGCGACAGCGCCAGGCCGGCGACGCCGACCGCCGCCAGCAGGACGACGAGGTTGTCGCGGCGCGGCCGCGGCGCCGGCATCGGCGTGGAGAAGTCGCGGACGCGGACGACCACCGCGAGCAGGTGCAGCAGGGATCCGAGGACGGTGAGGCAGATCCAGCCGGCGACGAGCAGGATGCCGACGGCGGAGCGCGTCGAGCCATCGAGCGCATGCGCGGCGCCGGCGTCGATCGCGGTCACGGCGGCGAGCAGCAGGCCGGCGAGCAGGAACAGCTGGGCGATCCCGACCAGGCGGGCGGGCAGCGAAAGGGGCGGCAGCCCGCGCCGGCGCAGCGAGGCGGCGATGTTGACCGCGAGGGCCAGGGCCGCGACCACCAGGAGGAGCCACCCGGCGACCGCCGGCCAGCCGAGGTCCCAGCCGTAGCCGAGCGCCAGGCAGAGGACCCCACCCACCCAGCCGGCGAGGGCGACGTCCTGGAGGCGCGGATATCGCAGCTGCGTCTGCGTCAGCGACGGGTAGAAGGTGTGGAGGGTGCCGACGATCGCGGCCCCGAACCACCCGGCGAGGTTGAGGGCCATGTGGGCGGCGAGGAGGTCCCCGTGCGTCCAGGCGATGCCGCGGGCCAGGAGCGCCCCGGCGACGATGCCCACCGCGAGGAAGGCCGCGCCGGACGCGTACCAGCGGGTCGCCCATGGAGCCCGTCGCAGGGACCGCCGGCGCATCGCGATCATCCCGGCCCCGTAGCACCCGAGCCCGGCCAGCAGCACGCCGACCGCGACCCAGGTGAGCACCGCGGCCCGCTCGGGGACCGCGACCGCGAGCAGGATCGCGCCGGTGTTCCAGGCGACGAGCTGGGCGCGGACGAGCGCCCGCCGCGGCGGGTCGGTGGCGAGGAAGGCGCCGGCGAAGAACTGGCTCGCGCCGAGGATCAGCTGCGAGACCCCGCCCACGAAGGCGAGGTGCAGCGCCAGCCAGCGCCCCCATGGCCAATCACCGAAGGCGTCCGCGATCCCGACCGCGGCGGCGGCGAGCCCGAACGCGATCCCGCAGACGAAGAAGGCGCCGACGACGTCGGTCGGCCTGAGGTCGCCGGAGCGCGCCGGCCGCGGCCGGCAGCGGCGCGCCGCCCGCCCAGCCGGCCCCGGGCCGGCCTGCACGGCGACGTGGTCTCTCGGGGCCTGCGGATCCATCGTGGCCCAGTTTTACACAATGTTTGTGTGTAAATACGGGTAAGACGGATCCGCGCCGGGTCACTAACCAACTGGGCCGCTCAAGCGGTCGCAAGCCTCTGGAAGCTCGGAGAAAGGAGCCCCTGATGAGTGCAGTCCCGGCCGTGTTCCGGCCGATTCCGATCCCGTCGCTGGCAACGCTGCGCGCCGACCCCGGCGCCCAGGCGTTCATGCTGCTGCGGGTCGTCTTCACCGTCGCGCCGATCCTGTTCGGGATCGACAAGTTCGCCGAGGTGCTGTTCGACAACTGGCCGGCCTACCTGGCGAGCGAGTTCAACGACGTGATCCCGGGCAGCGCCCAGGACGCGATGTACATCGTCGGCGCGATCGAGATCGTCGCCGGGCTGGTGGTCTTCGCGGCGCCTCGCTTCGGCGGGCTGCTCGTGGCCGGCTGGCTCGCTGGGATCATCGTCAGCCTGCTGCTCGTCGGCGGCTACGGCGACATCGCCCTGCGCGACTTCGGCCTGCTGATCGGGGCCCTCGCCCTGACCCGCCTGGCGACCGCCTATTCCGGCTCCGAGCCGGACCGCGAGCCCGGCCGCAGCGCGTTCTCCTCGCGCCCGGTCGACTCCCCGGCGCACTGACCGACAGCGGCGCCAGCGGGCGGCCGGCGTCCGCGCCGGCCGCCCGCGCGTCCGCTCGATGCCACCGGGCGTGTGGGTAAACCGCCCCATTGGATCGGGGCCTCGCCGGCCCGATACTGAGGCCATGACCACCGCCGCCCCCAAGAGCTCCGTCCCGCGCACGAGGACGCGCGGCGTCCCATCGGCTCCCGCGAGCACCCCGCAGGCGCGTGACGAGCGGCGGGCTCGCGAACAGCTTTTCCACGCCGGTCCCACGGAGGTCGTGGACATCTACGGCTACGGCTCCTTCCCCGCGAGCGACCCGCCCTCGTCGTGGGCCGGAGCCCCACGCCGACCCGGCTGACCCGGCCGGCGACGCGATGGCAACACTCTCCCCCGCCGCACAAACGGCCCGCGCCCCCTCCCCTGCCGGGGGCGCGGGCCCCCCTCCTAGCCGGCGGCTTCGCGATCCCGGCTGGCCGCGAGCGCTCCTCGGCGCGCTCCTCGGGGGGCTGATCGGCTTCGGCCTCGTCCTCGCGCTTCGCGCGATCGCCGGGCTCGAGCTCTTCCAGACCGAGAGCACGGGCTACCCGCACGTGATCGTCCCGGCCTTCACCGCCCCCCTGGGGTTCATCGTCGGGATCGGCGCAATCGACTACTGGCTCCGCTGGGCGCTGGGACGCCCCACTGGGCCCGAGGACCACCGCGACCACGGCGCCGACTCGTGGCGCGACTACCTGCGCTTCAACACCGATCACAAGGTGATCGGGATCCAGTACATCGTCACCACATTCGTCTTCTTCTTCATCGGCGGGATCCTGGCGATGGGGATCCGGACGGAGCTCGCCCAGCCCGGCACTCAGGTCGTCGACGCGCACCTCTACAACGGCCTCTTCTCGACCCACGCGGCGATCATGATCTTCCTCTTCGTGATCCCGGTCTTCGCCGGGATCGCGAACTACGTCCTGCCGCTCATGCTCGGGGCCCCCGACATGGCGTTCCCGCGGCTGAACGCGCTCTCCTTCTGGCTACTCCCCTTCGCGGGCATCCTCTTCATCGCCAGCTTCCTCGTCCCCGGAGGCGCCTTCGACGCCGGCTGGACCGGCTACGCGCCGCTCTCCACGGGCGCGCCGCTAGGCCAGTCGTTCTTCAACATCGGCGTCCAGTTCGCCGGCTTCTCTTCGATCCTCGCGGCGATCAACTTCCTGGTCACGATCGTCACGATGCGCGCGCCGGGGATGAACTTCTGGCGGATGCCGCTCCTGGCCTGGGCCAACCTGGCCACGTCGCTCCTGATCGTCGGAGCCACGCCCTTCATCGCCGGCGTCCAGTTCAT
>DASUSF010000401.1:0-6448 GCA_036375275.1 Geminicoccaceae bacterium
ACGTCGCTCTCGTCGGCGACCACGAGCACGTCGTGCTCCTCGGCGTCCTGGGTGAACACCGGGAGCTGGCGCTGGACCTGGACGTGCCCGGTGTCGGTGCGCCGGGCCGTCGCCTGATACTCGTACGCCCGCTCCTCCACGATCTCGGCGCCGAACTTGGTCGCCGCCCGGCGGATCGCGTCGGCGAACAGCAGGTCGGCTTGCCGCGTCCCGTGGACCAGGAGCCAGTCCGGCCACTGCTTCCACATCAGGTACTGGGCAAGGCCGTCGGCCTTCATCGCCCGGCTCGGGATGACGTGGAAGACGGCCTCGTGACACAGCTCGGTGCGCAGCGCGTCGTCCTCGGCGCGCGCGTTGAACACCAGCGCCCCCGCCTCTCCCGCCATCTCCATCAGCGGCACCAGGTCCTCGCCGACCAGGTCCGCGACGATCAGCCGGGCACCGTCCACGAGCGCCTCCGCGACGGCCGCCGCCGGGTCGTCGTCGACCGGCACCCTGATCTCGTCGAGCTGGTACTCGTGGCCCAGAAAGCGGCCGGTGGTCGCGTTGTCGCTGATCCCGAGCCGGGCGCCAGCCAGCCCCTCGTCCGGGATCTCGCGCGGCTCGACCAGGGAGAGCGGCGGCAGCCGGTCCGGCTCGTCGTGCGTCACGTAGGTGATCCGGACCGCGACGGGATCGGCAGCGAAAGCCGCGCCGATCGACCCTGCGAGCAGCGCCAACGCCAGCCCGCACCACCGTACAACCTGCACTCGATCGCCTCCCATTCCCGCCGTGGCCCCCGCCGCCGCTTGCTCGCGGTTCTCGAGGCACCGGGGCCATTCGCCGAGCCCTAGGTCAGGCGGCGCCCGGCGACAAGACCGCGACCAGACCTTGTGATCGTCGGACAGTTCGATTTAGTGCATCGTCGATGAACGTCTATCGCCTCGGTCGCCTGGCCCTCGCGGCATGGCTCTGCCTCGCGGCGGCCGGCGACGTCCACGCGGCGCGCGATCCGCTGCCCCGGGTCGCGCTGTTTCCGCTCGACCTGCTCGACAGCAGTCTCGAGGGCGAGCTCGCCGGCGCCGACCCGGACGAGGCCTCGCGCCTCGCCCTGCTCGACCGGGAGCTCCGGGCGAGGATCGAGCGGAGCGGCCGGCTCGAGCTGGCCGTGCCGGTCGGCCCGGCGCGAGCGGGCTGCCGGGCCTGCGTCGCCGACGCCGCCGCGGCGGCCGGCGCCGACTACGCGCTCACCGGCTGGGTGCAGAAGGTCAGCGACCTGATCCTCAACATCAACCTTCGGGTGACCGATGCCCGGACCGGCGCCGTCGTCTTCCAGGACAGCGTCGACATCCGCGGCAACACCGACGAGAGCTGGCTGCATGGCCTTCGCCACCTCGTCGACCGGCGCCTGCTCGCCCCGCCCCGCTAGCCCGTTTTCCAGGCAGGTGGAACCACCTGCCTGCCCGGGCGAACGGCGAAGTCATCGAAGCCGGGCGGATTCACCCGGTCGGAACCGCCCGCAGTCGGTTCGTCCTGTCGGGATCCGCTCCAGCGCCCCGGTAGCCAGCCCGCTCCGGCTCGGCTAACTATCGATTGATGATCCGGCGCTCATGATCCGGGGAGGGGGACTCATGTTCCGCGCGCTGCTTCTGGAGAAGACCGGCGAGGACCAGGTCGAGGCGTCCGTGCGCGAGCTCGACGAGGAGCGGCTGCCGGAAGCCGACGTGACGGTCCGGATCCAGGCGACCACGCTCAACTACAAGGACGGGCTGATCATCCGCAACAAGGCGCCGCTGGTGCGGACGTTTCCGCACGTCCCGGGCATCGACTTCGCGGGCCGCGTCGCCGCGAGCGACGACCCGGAGTTCGGCGCGGACGATCCGGTGCTGCTCACCGGCTACGGCGTGGGCGAGCGGCATTGGGGCGGGCACGCCGAGCGCGCCCGGGTCAGGGGCGAGTGGCTGGTGCCGCTCCCGGACGGGCTGACCCTGGATCAGACCATGGCCATCGGCACCGCCGGCTTCACCGCGATGCTCGCGGTGATGGCGCTCGAGGACCACGGGCTCGAGGTCGGCCAGGGCGAGGTGCTGGTCACCGGCGGCGCCGGCGGGGTCGGGTCGATCGCCATCGCGGTGCTGGCGAAGCTCGGCCACGAGGTCACCGCGTCCACCGGCCGGAGCACGAGCCACGCCTACCTCCGCGAGCTCGGCGCGACCAACCTGATGGACCGGGCCGAGCTCGCCGAGCCGAGCAAGCGGCCGATGGAGAGCGGGCGCTTCGCCGGCTGCGTCGACGCGGTCGGAGGGACCACGCTCGCCCGCCTGCTCGGCCAGCTGAAGTACGGCGCCTCCGTGGCGGCGGTCGGCAACGCCGGCGGGGCGAGGCTGCAGACCACCGTGATCCCGTTCCTGCTGCGGGGCGTCAACCTGCTCGGCATCGACTCGGTGTACTGCCCGAAGCCGCGGCGGACGGCGGCGTGGCAGCGCCTCGCCCGCGACCTGCCGGTCGACAAGCTCGACGCCCTCACCCGGCGCGCCGGGCTGTCGGAGCTGCCGGAGCTCGCCGACCAGATCCTCGCGGGACAGATCCAGGGGCGCCTGGTGGTCGACCCCGCCGGCTGACCGTCGCGCAGGGGGCGCGGCGACCGGCCGCGGACCGGCCGGGGAGCCCTCCGCCCGGCGCCCGAGGTCGACCCGGGGCCACAACGGTCTAGCTAGATCGAGGACGAGCGCACCCGGAACGCGCGGCGGCGGACGGCGGCGGACGGCCGAGAGGGGGGAACGGCATGGTGAAGGAGAAGGCGAGCCGGCGGATTCCGAAGAAGGTCGTCCACGCTCTCAAGATGCCGGTCCAGACCTTCATCCAGATCGAGGCGGCGAGCGGCATCGTCCTGATCGCCGCCGCGCTGATCGCCTTCGTCTGGGCGAACTCGCCGCTGGTCGACAGCTATCACGCGATGCAGCACGTCACGGTCGGCGTCGGGTTCGGGAGCTGGGGCCTGGAGATGGACCTGCACCACTGGGTCAACGACCTGCTGATGGCGCTGTTCTTCTTCCTGGTCGGGCTGGAGATCAAGCGCGAGATCCTGGTCGGCGAGCTCCGCACCTGGGACAAGGCCTCGCTGCCCGCCGCCGCGGCGCTGGGCGGCATGGTGATCCCGGCCCTGATCTACGTCGGCTTCAACCTCGGCCAGGAATCGATCCGCGGCTGGGGCGTGCCGATGGCCACCGACATCGCCTTCGCGCTCGGCGTGCTCGCGCTCCTCGGCGACCGCGTGCCCCTGTCGCTCAAGGTGTTCCTGCTCGCGCTCGCGATCGTCGACGACCTCGGCGCCGTGCTCGTGATCGCGATCTTCTACACCGAGAACCTCGACCTCACGGCGCTGATCATCTCGCTGGTGGTCGGCTGGATCGCGCTCCTCTACGGGCGGGCCGAGGGCCCGCGTCCGCTGGTCTACCTCCTGGTCGGCCTGGTCGTCTGGTACTTCATGCTGAAGTCGGGCGTGCACGCGACCATCGCGGGCGTCCTGATGGCGTTCGCGATCCCGCTCCGCCACCGGATGAGCGTCGACGAGATCAAGGAGGAGCTGCGCTGGTCGTCGGGCCGGGACTTCGAGCAGATCGAGACCCGGATCGGGCACCTCGAGGATGTGCTGCACCGGGCGCACAGCCCGCTGCACAGCATGGAGCACACCCTGCAGCCCTGGGTCGCCTTCGTCGTCATGCCGGTCTTCGCTCTGTTCAATGCCGGGGTGACGATCGGCGGCGATGCCGGCGGCGCGATGATCGGGGCGATCTCGACCGGCGCCTTCCTCGGGCTTCTGCTCGGCAAGCCGATCGGTGTCGTGGCGTTCGTCTGGCTGTCGGTGAAGACCGGGTTCAGCCGCTGGCCGGAGGGGTGGAGCTGGGCCGCGATGCTCGGCATCGGGCTGCTCGCCGGCATCGGCTTCACCATGTCGCTGTTCATCGCGAACCTCGCCTTCGGCAGCGGGGCCGAGCTCGACCAGGCGAAGATCGGGGTGCTCGCCGCGTCGGTGGTCGCGGCGGTCGTCGGCCTCGGGACGCTGCGCTGGGCGTTGCCGAAGCGCGCCTCCGCCGAGCTGCGCCAGCAGGAAGCGGCGCAGGAGGCCTGAGGCCGCCGAGCGGTTCCCCCGGGCGCCTCAGACCTGGAGGTCGCCAGGCGTCCGACGAGGGAGTCGGCGATCGCGCGGCGGCGGCGGCGGCGGTCGGCGCGGGCGGCGATCCGCACCGAGTGCGGGTCGTCAGGGCCCGGCTGCCGGCTGCCATAGCCCCCGTCCATGGCGCGGAGAGGGGCTGTCCCCAGCAGCTCGACCTGACCGTTCGGGCGCAGCAGCGAACGGGATGCGGCGCGAGGCTCGCGCTCGTCGACGACCGCCATGCTCCGGCCTCCACGCTTCCACACCCGGGCTTAGCCGGAACTGAAGATCGAAGGCTGCGGACCGGCCGGCTCGTGTACCCGGCTATGTCCGGGGCTCCGCCAGGGCGCCGGCCGGTTGCACCCGACCTTGGTTCCGATATGCTGCCCGGCCAACAAGGCGCCGGCGCGCAATGCCGGGCCGAGGCTCAACGCTGGAGGGATCATGCGAAGCTTCACGAGGCGCGCGCTCGCGCCTGTCGCGCTCGGCGTCGCCGTCGGGCTGGCGGTGCCGGCGACGGCGCAGGAGGACAGCTCCTACATCCTCGCCACCGCGACCACGGGCGGCACCTACTATCCGGTCGGCGTCGCGCTCGCGACCCTGGTCAAGGTCAAGCTCGAGCCGGAGCACGGCATCTCGATGTCGGCGATCAGCTCCGCCGGCTCCGGCGAGAACGTCAAGCTGCTTCGCGAGGACCAGGCCCAGTTCGCGATCCTGCAGGGCCTGTTCGGGGCCTACGCCTGGCACGGCGAGGGCGAGCTCGAAGCCGAGGGCAAGCAGGAGCACCTGCGCTCGATGTCGATGCTGTGGCAGAACGTCGAGCACATGGTGGTCCGCAACTCCAAGGCCGGCGACGGCACGGTCGCCGCGCTCGCCGAGTTCGGCGGCGACCCGTTTTCGATCGGCGCCCGGAACAGCGGCACCGAAGGCTCCGGGCGGCAGATGCTGCAGGGGCTCGGGATCGACCCCGAGCAGGTGTTCGAGGTCGTCTACATGGGCTACGGGCCGTCCGCGGAGGCGCTCCAGAACGGCACCATCATGGGCATGAACATGCCGGGGGGTGTGCCGGTCACCGGCGTCACCCAGGCGTTCGCCAACCTCGGCGACGACATCACCATCCTCGACTACACCGACGAGCAGATGGAGCAGGCGAACGGCAAGTACGGCATCTGGACCCGCTACACGATCCCGGCCGACACCTACCCCGGGCAGAGCGAGGAGGTGCAGACCGTCGCCCAGCCGAACTTCCTCGCGGTGCGCGACGACGTGCCGGAGGAGGACGTCTACCTGATCCTGAAGACGATCTACGAGAACCTGCCGTTCCTGAACAACATCCACGCGGCGACCAAGGCGATGTCGCTCGACCAGGCGATCGCCGGCCTGCCGGTGCCGCTGCATCCCGGCGCGGCGCGGTTCTACGAGGAGCAGGGGATCGACATCCCGGACGAGCTCATGCCGCCGAGCTGAGCGAGCACGGTCATGACGTGCCGACCGGCCGTGCCGTCGCCCGACGGGGCGGCCGCGTCGTCGCGGGCTCCCGGCCCGGGCGCTGGAGATCGAGGCGCCGGAACGACACGCGCGGGGCGTCTCTCGCGCGGTGCATGGCCATCCGCCCTGGAGCGCCGGCCGCACCGAAGGCGCCGGACGACGCCGCAGTCATGCGACCCGGCGGCCGTCGAGCGGGGCGCCGAGGCGGCCGGCCGATGCCGCAGGCATCCGACCGTGGCCCGGCGGCCGCCGAGCCGCTCCGACGAGGCGGCCGGCGGGCGCCCCGATCATGCGGCTGCCGCGGCCTGCTGGAAGCCGAGGAGCTGTGCCGCACGGGCGGGGTGTGGGCTCGGATCCGGGCGGGCGGTGGCACACCGGCAGCCGAGGGAGAGAGCTGCGCCGCTCCGGCCGGCCATCACCGCGGGCAGGGGGGCACCGTGGTCCCCTGGCAGCCGACGCGTTCCGCCGGATCGACGGGCCGACCCGATCCACGCGCAGGCCCGCCCCATCGATCCTTCGTCAACCCTTCGTCAACCTCTGCCGCGCATCCTGCCCCTGGTCCATGCGATCCTGGGAGTCGTGCGGCGGCCGGGAGCGGGGCGGGCAGACGGAGTCCCAGCCTGGCCTCCGGCATGCTCCGAACGTGACGGGAAGGGGTGAAGGAACGGTGAACACCGGCGCCGCCGCCATCCGTGCCGCCTCGCCTGGAGCGGCCTGGCGCCGGGGCGCGCGCCGCGCGGTCCGGGAGGTCGCCGGGGCGGCCGGATTCCGGGCGCGGCCATGAGCGACAAGCCGGAAGGCGCGGAGCCGATCCGCGACGCGACG
>DASUSF010000402.1:0-9903 GCA_036375275.1 Geminicoccaceae bacterium
GGGCTCGAGCGGAAGTTCGACATGGACGCGTACGTGCGCGCGGTCGACGAGCTCTGCGCCGCGGAGGCGACCGGCTGACCGGCGGGTCAGGGATAGATGATGATCGTCGTGCCGTCCTCGACCCGCGCCCAGATCTCGTCCATCTCCTGGTTGCTCACCGCGATGCAGCCGTTGGTCCAGTCCAGCTCCGGATGCTGCGCGCTGGCCGGCCCGGCATCGTTGGGCAGGCCGTGGATCATGATCATGTCGCCGGGCGGGACGCCCCACCTCGAGGCCCGCTCGAGGTCCCAGGGCGCCGGATAGGAGACGTGGATCGCGCGGTAGAAGCCGCTGTCGGCCTTGCGCCAGTCCAGGGTGTACACCCCCTCCGGCGTCCGCCCGTCGCCCTCCTTGCGCTTGGGCCCGACCGGCGACCGGCCGAGCGCGATCCGGAACGCCCGGATGGTGCGGCCCTGGCGCCGGAGCTCGAGCAGGCGCTTGCTCTTGTGCACCACCACGAGGTCGGCGCGGCCCGGAGCGAAGTGCGGGATCTGGGCGTGCACCGGAACCGCCGCGGGGGCCAGCGCCAGGACCAGGGCGAGACAGACCAGCTTGAGGCGCATCGTTCGTTTCCCGCGGTTGGCCGCGTCCACTCGGTTCCTTAGTTCTATGGAAACGCCCGGGGCTGTAAATACCTCCGGTGTGGAGTGCCAGCGATGGATCATGGTGAAGCAATGTCCACCAGGGGCGCTAACAAAGCGTTGCCGGCCCGCCGGCGTCAGCCGACCATGGCGCTCTGCCTGGCGGGCGTGTGGTTCTCGACCGGCTGCAACGTCGGCGACATGATCGATCGCGAGGGCAACCTGCGCGAGACCGCATCCTACACCGCGTCCTACGAGGATACGCTGCTCGACGTCGCGCGCCGCTTCAACCTCGGCTACGTCGAGATGGTCGCCGCCAATCCCGGCACCGACCCGTGGCTGCCCGGCGCCGGGACGGAGGTGGTGCTGCCGACCGTCCATCTCGTCCCGGACGTCGAGCCCGAGGGGATCGTGATCAATCTGGCCGACATGCGGCTCTATTATTTCGATCCCGATGGCGAGCCGCCGGTCTCCTACCCGATCGGGATCGGCCGCGACGGGCTGGGCACGCCCACCGGCACCACCGAGATCGTGCGCAAGCAGGTCGATCCGACCTGGCGGCCGACGCCGAGGATGCGCGAGGAGAAGCCGGAGCTGCCCCCCGAGGTCCCGCCCGGGCCCGACAACCCGCTCGGCAACCGCGCCATGTACCTCGGCTGGCCGGCCTACCTGGTCCACGGCACCAACAAGCCCTGGGGCATCGGCCGCCGGGTGAGCAGCGGCTGCATCCGGATGTATCCGGAAGACATCCTGGAGCTCTTCGAGAAGGTCGAGGTCGGCACCAAGGTCACCGTGGTCGACGCCCCGGTCAAGCTCGGCTGGATCGACGGCGAGCTCTACATGGAGGCGCATCCGACCCAGGAGCAGAGCGATCAGATCGAGGCCAAGGGGACCTTCGAGCCGATCCTGCCGGGCTCGGTGGTCGACCAGGTGCAGGCGGTGGCGGGGGACCAGCTCGGGCGGCTCGACTGGAGCCGGATCCGCAAGGCGGCGGTCGAGCGCCGCGGCTACCCGATCCGGATCACCCGCTGAGTGGCGGCCCGCTGGAGCAGCCTGCGGTCAGGCGGGATCGCCGGGCACCGACCCGGTCCGGATGAGGCTGCCCCGCCATCGAGATAGAGCGATCGCGCCCGGATGAGCCGACGGCGTCGCGGCGCGCGGTGCTTCTGCGTGGCGATGCGCGCCGGAAAATCCGGATGCACCGGCCCGCTTCCCGTCACCTTCGACGGGGGCGGATCCCGCGAGAACGACCCGGCCGGCGTTGCGGGATGCCGGCGGCTCCGCCTGCATGCACAGCAGCCTCATGCCCCGGCCGGACCGGCCGGCACCTTCAGGGCGGCAGGGAGGAGGCGGCGGAGGGGGCACCCCGCCCGCGGCGGGGCGCCCCCGTCGTCGCCGATACCGAGGGGCGGGCGTGCTACTTGCGCAGCGTGCTCTGCATCATGCGATCCTGACGCTCGGCGTTCATCTGCGCCGCCGATGCCGCGTCCGCGGCTTCGGCCGCAGCGGCCGCCGCACGGTCCGCAGCGTCGGCGGCCCGATCGGCCGCCGCCTGGGCAGCGCGCGCATCGGCCTGCGCCTGCTGCATCATCGCCCGATCCTCCTCGTTCATCGAGGACTGGCAGGCCGACAACATCGCGGCCAGCCCGAGCGAGACCATGCCGATCCGGAGACCTCGTGAGACGTTGATCATCGAACCCTCTTCTGCTCATCATGGGTTGCGCTGCGGTATAAAGCATACCCCCCGGACAAAAACAAAGACTAAACGGAAGTTATTCACCCGGAGGTTGCTGATCGTCGGGCCAGCGTGGCGTCGGCGCCGGCTCCGGGACAGCGTGTCGGTCCCGGCCGCGCCGGGCGCGCGGCTCTCGCCACGATCGCTCCCGGAGCAGGATGCTCGTGCCGCGCGCCGTGCGAGCGGGCCGGGCTCGGCCTCGAGGGTGAGGCCTCATAGCAACTTTTCCGGCACGCCGAGGTTGTCCCGCTCGCTCAGAGGTTTATGGTCGACCCGAGGAACCGTCGTCGAGCCGGCAGGAAAGGATGCCCCGACCGTTTCGGCCGCCGAGTCCCTGGGCACCGCTGTCGGACCAGAGCTGGCAGCGGCGGCAGCACGTCTGGCTCGAGGGCCTTCCCGGCCTCTACGAGCGCGTGCCCCTGCTGGCATCCATCAACTTCCTGGTCGCCGTCATCCTGGTGGTTCTGTTCTGGTCGACCGCGCCGCAGCGCCACCTTCTGGCGTGGTTCGCGTCGATGCTGCTGGCGCTCGGGCTCCGCCTGCTCTGCTGGGCGGCGTGGCGCCACATGCCCGGCGCGCACCAGTCGCTCCGCTGGCTGGGCCTGCTGGTCGGCACCACCGCCCTCGTCGGCGCGATGTGGGGGCTCGCGGGGATCCTCTTCCACGGCGCCGGCTCGGTCGTCTACGACCTCGCGCTCGGGTTCACGATCGGCGGCATGGTCGCGGGCTCGGCCATGTCGCTGACCGCCTTTCTGCCGGCCTTCTTCGCGTTCTACGTGCCGGCCCTGGCCCCCTACGCCGTCCGGCTCGCCTTCGGGCCCGGCCCGACCGACGCCGGCATGTCGCTCCTGGTCACGGCGTTCGGGATCGGCATCGGCGTCCTCGGCCTCAGCATCCACCGCTCGCTCCATGCCACCGAGGAGCGCTATCGCCGGGTGGTCGAGGATCAGAGCGATCTGATCTGCCGGTTCCGCCCCGACGGCACGCTGATCTTCGTCAACGGTGCCTACGCCCGTTCCTTCGGCAAGACCCAGCAGGACTTGATCGGGGTCAACTTCCTGAGCTTCCTGCCCGAGGAAGCCCGCGAGGAGACCCGGCGGAAGTTCTCGTCCCTGAGCCCGGAGCAGCCGACGGTCACCTACGAGCACCCGGTGCTGCGCCCGGGCGGCGGCATCCTCTGGCAGCAATGGCGGGACCGCGGGATCTTCGACGCCCGGGGGCACCTGATCGAGCTGCAGTCGGTCGGGCGCGACATCACCGAGCGCAAGGAGGTGGAGGAGGCCCTTCGCCGCGCCCGCGACCAGCTCGGCGACCGGGTGGAGCAGCGGACCGCCGAGCTGCGCGCCGCCAATGAAGCGCTCTCGGTCGAGGTCGCCGAGCGGCGCCGCATCGAGGCCGCTCTCAGACGCAGCGAGCACCGCCTGCGGGTGGCGCTCAAGGCGGCCCGGATGGGGGTATGGGAGCAGGATCTGCGCGCCCGGCGCCTCTACTGGTCGCCCGAGATGGAGCGGCTGTTCGGCCTCGCCCCGGGCAGCTTCAGCGGCCGCTTCAGCGACTTCCTCGACCTGGTCCACCCGGAGGACCGGCAGAGGCTCGCCCAGATCCTGTCCGACCGCTCCCGGCCCTTCGCCGCCCGCGACGTCGAGTACCGCCTGATCCGCCCCGACGGCTCGCTCCGCTGGATCGCGAGCTTCGGCGAGCCGGTGCACAACGGCAGCCGCCCGACCAAGCTCGCCGGGGTGGCCATGGACATCACCGAGCGCAAGCAGGTGGAGGAGCATGCGATCCGGCTCGCCCACCACGACGCGCTGACCGGCCTGCCCAACCGCCGGCTGCTCGAGGACCGGCTGGAGCAGGCGATCGTGCGCGCGCGCCGCGACGGCGAGCTGGTCGCGGTGCTTCTGCTCGACCTCGACAACTTCAAGCACGTCAACGACAGCCGGGGCCACCCGGTCGGCGACAAGCTGCTGTGCGGGGTGGCCGAGCGGCTCTGCAACCTGGTCCGCGAGAGCGACACGCTCGCGCGCCTCGGCGGCGACGAGTTCGCCGTGGTCCAGGTCGGGCTCGCCGCGGAGGGGGGTGCCGAGGTCCTGGCCCGGAAGCTGATCGACGGCTTCGCCGAGCCGTTCTGCATCGAGCAGGAGGAGATCCACACCACCACCAGCGTCGGCTTCAGCCTGTTCCCGGCGCACGGCGAGAGCGCCGCCCACATGATCAAGAACGCCGACGTCGCGCTCTACCGCGCCAAGGCCGAGGGCAGGAACCGGATCTGCCGGTTCAGCGGCTGGATGACGGCGCAGGTCAGCGCGCGGCAGAGCCTCGAGACCAGGCTCCGCGAGGGCCTGAAGAAGCAGGACCTGGTCCTGCACTACCAGCCCGTGCTCGACGTCGCGAGCGGGCGGATCACCGGCGTCGAGGCGCTCGTCCGGTGGCGCCAGGAGCGCGACGACCTCCTGCTGCCCGAGGGCTTCCTCGCGCTCGCCGAGACCACCGGCCTGATCCGGCCGCTCGGCGCCTGGGTACTCGCCGAGGCCTGCCGGCAGGCGGTCGACTGGCAGGCCCGGGGCTACCCGCTGACCATGGCGGTCAACCTGTCGGTGGCCCAGGTCCGCAATCCCGACGACGCCGCCATGCTGAGCGGGATCGTCCGCGCCTCGGGCGTCGATCCCGGCCAGGTCGAGCTGGAGATCACCGAGAACACGTTCCTCGACCCGGCGCTCGGCAGCATGACGTCGACGCTCGGCGCGCTGGCGACGACGGGGATCCGGCTGTCGATCGACGACTTCGGCACCGGCTACTCGTCGCTCGCCTACCTCAAGCACATCCCGGCGCACACCATCAAGATCGACCGGTCGTTCGTCCAGGACATCGACCGCCAGGACGACCAGGCGATCGCGATCGCGATCCTGGCGCTCGGCCGCAACCTCGGGCGGCAGGTGATCGCCGAGGGGGTGGAGACCGGCCGTCAGATGGCGATCCTCTCCCGCCTCGGGTGCCGGTACATGCAGGGCTTCTTCATCGGCCGGCCGCGGCCGCCCGCCGACCTCGAGGCCTTTCTCGACGACTGGCCGTCGATCTGGACCGAGATGCGGCGCTGCATCGGCCCGGCCCCGCCCCCCGGAGGAGATGGCGACCCGCCCCCGCCGGCGCCGGTCGTCTCCCGTGCCGACGCCGAACGGCTCCCGTCCTGAGCGGCCGTCGCGGGACCGGACCGAACCTCCTTGCTCGCTGCGCGGGGACGGGCACGGGTTGATGGTTGGAACGATGCCCGGACCTACTTCGGCTTGATCGACGTCCCTTCCGCTGCCATCGTGCGGAGAGGTGACATATCCGGATGACATGCCATGTCGGCACACCGTGCCAGGATCGCCCCGGGCGGGCGGGTGGTCATCCCGGCGCCGTTCCGACGGGCGCTCGGCCTGGAAGAGGGCGATCCCGTCGTGATCGAGCTCGGCGACGGGGAGCTGCGGATCCGCTCTTTGAAGGCCGAGCTGCGGAAGGTTCAGGAGCGCTTCCGCGGCCATCTGCCGCCCGGTCGCTCGCTGGCCGATGAGCTGATACGGGAACGGCGCGAAGAAGCGGCACGCGAGGAAGGTGGCTGAGACCGCCGTCCTCGATGCGTCGGCGCTCCTGGCTCTGCTGCAGGACGAGCCCGGCGCCGACGCGGTGGCGGCGGTCCTGGGTCGGGCCGTCATCGGGGCGGTGAACCTCGCCGAAGTCGCGACGAAGGTCGCACGCGAGGGCGCGCCCTCCAACCTCCTGCGCGAGAGCGTCGTGGCGCTGGAGATCGAGGTCATGCCCTATGGCGCCGCTCTGGCCTACACCACCGGCGACCTCGCGGCCGCGGTCCGGCGGCATGGTCTTTCGCTCGGCGACCGGGCCTGCCTCGCTCTGGCTCGCCACCTCGACGCGCCCGCGCTCACCACCGACCGCGCCTGGATGGCGCTGGACATCGGGGTCGAGGTCAAGCTCATCCGGTGACTCTACGGTTACTTCCGAGCGTCGCTACATGCAGCGAGCCCCTGCGTCCTAAGTCGGTCGCAAATCTTCGAGGACGGCGCGGGGCGGTGGCCCCGCGCCTCCAGTGGTGAAGCCCGAGCCTCGGGCGCGTGCCCGTCAGCCGCCGGTCGAGGGCTGGTTGGCCTCGCCGCCCGGCGAGTCGGCGTCGGTCCCGCCGCCGCTCTCGGCGGTCCGCGTGATGGTCCAGATCACGCCCGACTTCGGCACCGTGTAGAACGGCGTCGGCATGGCGAAGTCGGTGTACACCTCGCCGTAGTCGACCACGTACATGGTGCTCCCGTCGTTGCTGAACACGACGTCGTTCGGGCGCTCGAGGCCGCCCTTGTTCTCCTCCTCCTGATACGCGTTCGGGCCCATCTCGATGTTGCGCGCGAACAGCTCCCACTTGACCCCGGCGGGCTCGAGGAAGTGCACCTGGAGGATCGCCGGCCAGGTCGGGACCAGGCTCTCCGGGCCGGTGTCGAGGATGCCGTAGACCGCGCCGAACAGGTCGTTGTCGGCGCCGAAGCCGCCGGCCGACCAGGCGACGCCGTCGATCGGGTTGTTGGTGTCCCACTCCAGGATCGGGTTGATGTAGCCGTCCGGGTTGGGGTTGGCGATGATGTGCGGCACGCCGCGCACCCCGTCGACGTGGGCCTGGAAGCGGTAGGGCACCATCTCGGGGACGAACGGCTCCTCGCCGATGTAGAGCTGCGGGTGCGGCCGGTCGACCGGGCTGCCCTCGTAGTGGGTCCAGCCGAAGCGCTTGCCGGAGACGAACAGGAAGCCTTCCTTGTCGGGGAAGCCCGCGTCCTGGCCCATCTCGGTCACCAGCCAGAGCTTCTCGGCGCCGTTCGCGATCCGCCGGTTGCCGAGGTCGTTGGCGCCGTTGTCGGAGACCGCGAGCGCGCTCTCGAAGCGCGACCCCTCGGGCCCGAACTCGATGCCCGACTGGTTGCGGAAGCCGTAGGCGTAGACCTCCATGTCCTCGTGGGCGTAGATCCCGTCGTCGCCCTGGGCGTCGAAGGCGACCCGCATCACCGAGCCGCCGCACGGCACCTTCGCCTTGATCTCCATCCCGGGCTCGGCGGGCACGCCGACCGGGAGGAAGCCGCCGGTGAGCCGCCCGTCGGAGCTCTTGACGTTGAGGCCGGTGTGGACGATGTCGCGGCACGGCGGGTCGTGCGGCGTGGTGCCGAGGCCTTCGCTGTCGTGCTGCACCCAGAACGGGTCGTTCGGGATGTCGGTCCAGCCGTGGTTGTCGGGATCGGCGAAGCCGGTGTTCGAGGGCAGCCCGAGCGCGAAGTAGAGATGGCCGTCCCGGCAGGTGACGCCGCCGTTCCGGTGGTCGCCGATGAACAGGTCCTTGATGATCAGCTTCGGCTCGCCCTCGACGCCGTCGACCTCCCAGATCTTCTCGGCATATTCGGGCACGTAGACCTTGCCGTTCTCGGGGCAGTACGAGAGCTCGTTCATCACCGAGGTGAAGACGCCCTTGCCGATCTCGTTCCTGAGGGTGCCGTCCGGGCCGTAGACCTTGATGTGCGGCTCCTCGAACTGGTCGGCGTCGGGGCTGCCGAGGAGCGGCGGCGACACCACCACCCAGAGGTTGCCGTCGCCGTCGACGGTCGCCGCCGAGGGCGCGGACAGGCCCTCGACGAAGACCCCGACCTCGTAGCCGTCGGGCACCACGACCTTGGAGGGGTCGGGCGGAACCGCGACCCGCTTCTCCCAGCCGCCGGATTCACCGGTCCCCTGCATGTCGGCGAGGGCAGGAAAGGACAGCGCGAGCGCCGAGGCGCCCGCGAGCGCGAGACGCCCCGCGAGCACGGAGTGCGTTCTGGTTCTCAATCGGACCTCCCTGATGTTGGGCGGACCGGTCGCCCCGCCGGGCGCCGCCGCTTCAGCCTCCTCAGTAGGTCGGCAGCGTGCGGATGTGGGCGATGATGTCCTTGATCTCGGCCTCGGACAGCGTCCCGCCCCACGCCGGCATGTAGCTGCTCTTGCCGACCGCGACGCCCCCTTCCGCGATCACTGTAAACAAATAGGTGTCGGGAAGGAACTCGATGTAGTCCTTTTTGGTGAGGTTGCCGATGTGCGGCATGAAGGTGTGGGCGCCGCCGCGGCCGTCCTCGCCGTGGCAGCCGCGGCAGTAGCGCTTGTACAGCCCGGCGCCGGCATCGGGATCGCCGCCCTCGAAGCGCTCGATCCCTTCCGGAGCCTCCTGGGCAGCGTCGGCCGCGCCGAAGGCGAGGGCCGAGGCGATCGCGAGTATCCCCGCCCGCGTCCTGATGCTGGTCATTCCGGTTGATCCCCTCCCTGGTCCGTCCGGCTCCGGGGTTTAGGGCCGATCGGCGGCAGTGGCCAGCCCCCGGGACGGGGCGGGCTCAATGGACGCTGCTCACCTCCACGGCCGCGGCACTCGCGGGCACGACCTTGAACACCCGGCCGCCGAACTTGTCGGGGCCGGTCCGCTCGGAGGCCATGATGTAGAGCTCGCCCTCGGCGTCCTCGCCGAAGCCGAGGACGAAGTTCACGAACGGCTCGCCCGCGATCTCGAGCGGGCCCCAGTCCCAGCTGCCGTCCGCCGCCCGCTCGGCCACGAACAGGGCCGGACCGATCTCGTCCCTGGCCGCCGCCCAGTCGCCGAACACGTAGTGCCCCTGGAGCTCCGGAATTGCGTCGCCGCGGTAGACGTAGCCGCCGGTGACCGAGCGCCCGACGCAGTCCTCCTGGTAGGCGCAGTTCACGTAGGCGATGGCGGGGAGCGTGAGGCCGCTCCGGTCGCAGTCGTCGCCGATGTTCTGCCACTCGTCCGCCATGTTGAAGCAGACCGGCCCCTCCATGATCGGCCAGCCGTGGTTCTCGCCCGCCCGGACCGGTCCCGCCTCCTCGTAGTTGCTCTGGCCGACGTCGCCGCAGAACAGCAGGCCCTCGCCGCCGCGGTCGATGGTGCAGCGGAACGGGTTGCGGAAGCCGAGGGCGAAGACCTCGGGGCGGTAGAAGTCGTCGTCGACGAACGGGTTGTCCTTCGGGATCCGGTAAGGGTGCCCGGAGACGTCGATCCGAAGGATCTTGCCGAGCAGCATGTCCTTGTCCTGGGCGTAGGGCGTCGCGTCGCCGTAGAGGTCGTAGTTGAGGCCGCCGTCGCCGACGCTGATCATCAGGTAGCCCTGGTGGTCGAAGGCGAGCGAGCCGCCGTTGTGCATCCACATCGGATGGTCGATCTCGAGGACGATGCGCTCGGAATCGGGGTCCGCCCGGTTCGGATCGTCGGGATCGATCCGGAACTCGCTGATCCGGGCGGTGTGGTTCCAGCCGTCCGGCGCGCCGTCCCGCAGCGGCGCGCTGTAATGGACGTAGAAGCGCTGGTTCTCGGCGAAGTCGGGATGGAAGGCGATGCCGAGCACGCCCCGCTCGTCGAAGCCGGGGTCGAACAGCGACATCCGCGGGCGCAGGTCGAGGAAGGGCGGCTCGAGCAGCCGGCCGTCGGCGTCGATGATCCTGATCCAGCCGGTCTGCTCGACCACGAAACGACGCGGATCGCCG
>DASUSF010000403.1:0-5905 GCA_036375275.1 Geminicoccaceae bacterium
CGGCCGACCGCCTCCATGCTCAGCCCGGCTGGGAGCTGGACGAACAGGATCAGCAGCGCGATCGTCCAGTGGAGGCCGATGCTGACGCTGCCCCACCGCTCGCTGGTGTTCGCCTTCATGCCACCGCCCTCCCGACCGCGACGAGGCGCCGGACGGCTTCCGCCGCCGCACCCGCGACCCCGGACCGGTGACTGTGGGCCGCGGCGCCCGGCGGTCAAGACCCGGGCTCGCCCGGCCGGGCGGCGGCGGCGCCTGCACGGCCCGGAGCGCAGGCCCTCGGGTGATCGCGAGACGGGCGACGCTACCCGAGGTCCGCCTCCGGCGCCGACGTCGGCCAGGGATAGGACCTGATGGTGCGCACGAACCGCGCGACCGCCGGCGAGAAGCGGCGCCCCGCCACCGAGACCAGCGACACCTCGCGCACGACTTCCGGATCGACCACCGGCCGCGCGAGCACGCCCGCCGCGGTGACCGAGAACTCCGGCATGAAGCAGATCCCCATGCCCGCCGCGACCATGGTCTGGATCCAGTCCTCGCGCTCGCTGCGGAAGGCGTAGGTCGGCGTGAAGCCGTGCTCGGCGCAGAGCGTGCGCAGGTGGTCGCGGTACTCGCAGTTGATGCGCGACAGGTAGGTCTCGCCCTCGACGTCCGCGATCCGCACCCCGTTCTGCGCCATGAAGCGGTGTCCGGGCGGGAAGGCGACGACGAACCGCTCGCGATACAGCGGATGCACGTCGAAGCGCTCGTCGAAGGGGTCCGCCTGGGCCATGATGGCGATGTCGATCGTCCCGTCGCGCAGCAGTTCGCTCAAGAGCCTCGGGACGCCTTCGCGCAACGTGAGGCCGATCCCGCGGTTGGCATGCTGGAAGTCGTTGAGGAAGCCGATCCCGCGGAGCGGGCCGATCGTGCACATGACGCCGACGGTGAGGTCGGCGTCCTCGAGCCTGAGAAAGCCCTTGGCGGTGGACTTCGCCGCCTCGGTCTGATGCCAGATCTGCTCGAGCTGCGGGCGCATCAGGCGACCGAGGTCGGTGAGGTGGGTGAGGTGCCGCTCGCGGCGGAAGAGCAGGCCGCCGAACTCGTCCTCGAGCTTCTGGATGGCCCGCGTCAGCGCCGGCTGCGTGACGTTGCAGCGCTCGGCCGCGCGGGTGAAGTTCAGGGTGTCGCAGACCGCGAGGAAATAGCGGATCTGGTACATCTCCATCGCGTGCCCCTCCGCGATCCGGCGCCGGCATGTGCCGGCGGCATCAACTTTCCGGCGCCGGCATGTGCCGGCGGCATCAACTTAATGCGACTCCGGCATTTCCGGGATGACGCTCATGGGGGTCAGATGCGGCTCAGCCTCCCTGCCTTCCCGATTCGGCGGCCGGCCGGACAGGCCGGCTGCTCCTCTCGGGGCCGCGAGGAGGCCGATGACCGAGCCGGCGCGCCGCCATATCCGGACCCGGCGTGCGCGGCGACCCGGAGCTGCACCAGCCGCTGAGCACCGCGCCGCGGCGACGACAGGGAGAACGGCAAGGTGACCGAGCATCACGATGCCATCATCATCGGGACCGGCCAGTCCGGACCGTCGCTCGCCCGCCGCCTCGCCGCGGCCGGCCGCAAGGTTGCCATCGTCGAGCGCAAACGCTTCGGCGGCACCTGCGTCAACAACGGCTGCATCCCGACCAAGTCCCTGATCGCAAGCGCCCAGGCGGCGCACGTCGCTCGCCGCGCGGCGGACTTCGGCGTGGTCGTCGACGGGCCGGTCCGGGCCGACATGAAGGCGGTCAAGGCGCGGAAGGACGCGATCGTCCGGGTCTCGAACGAGGGCGTCGAGGAGAGCCTGCGGACCACGCCGGGCGTCGAGGTCCTGGTCGGGCATGCCCGCTTCGTCGGCCCGAGGCAGGTGCGGGTGGGCGAGCGGACGCTCGAGGCGGCGGAGATCTTCATCAACGTCGGCGGCCGCGCCATCGTCCCCGGGATCCCCGGCATCGAGGCCGTGCCCTGCCTCACCAACTCCTCGATCATGGACGTCGATTTCCTGCCCGAGCACCTGGTGATCCTCGGCGGCAGCTACATCGGCCTCGAGTTCGGCCAGATGTACCGCCGCTTCGGCAGCGAGGTGACGATCGTCCAGCGCAACCCCTACCTGATCCCGCGCGAGGACGAGGACGTCTCGACCGCGATCCGGGGGATCCTCGAGGACGAGGGCATCCGCATCCTGACCGACGCCGATGCCCGGCGGGTCGAGAAGCGGGGCGAGGGCGTCGCCCTGACGGTGACCGTCGGCGCCCGGGAATCGGAGGTGGTCGGCTCGCACCTGCTCGCCGCGACCGGGCGGCGGCCGAACACCGACGATCTCGGTCTGGACCGGGCCGGGGTCGAACTCGACGAGCGCGGCTTCATCAAGGTCGACGACCAGCTCCGGACCAGCGTCCCCGGCATCTTCGCGATCGGCGACTGCAACGGCCGCGGCGCGTTCACCCACACCTCCTACAACGACTTCGAGATCGTCGCCGCCAACCTGCTCGACGGCGAGGACCGGCGGGTCGGCGACCGCATCCCGACCTACGGCCTGTTCATCGACCCGCCGCTCGGCCGCGCCGGCCTGACCGAGAAGGAGGTGCGGCGGAAAGGCATCCAGGCGCTGGTCGCGAAGATGCCGATGGAGGACGTCGGTCGCGCCTACGAGCGCAGCGAGACCAAGGGGTTCATGAAGATCATCGTCGACGCCCGGACGAGGCGCCTCCTCGGCGCCGCCTTGCTCGGCATCAGCGGCGACGAGATCGTCCAGGGCCTGCTCGACCTGATGTACGCGGACGCGCCGTACACCGTGATCCAGCGGGCGATGCACATCCACCCGACGGTCTACGAGATGATCCCGGTGATGCTGGAGGACCTCCAGCCGCTCGCCTGAAGGGCCGGGCAGGAGTCGGCGCCGACGTGGCCGACGGCTCCCTCTCGGCGGCGTCCGGGCGGACATGCCGGACTTCAACCCGATGCGCGTCCTCGCCCCGCGGGTCGTCCGTGAGTTTGCGCCGAGCCGGCGACGGAACGACTGAACTGATCGGCGAGCGGCTGGCGCTCCCGAACCTCCTCGCGAGCGCTCGCCTGCACTTGGATGCTGCAGTGCGAGCGGCCCAACGTTGACGTGGATCAATGCGGCGACGGCGCATCCGGTGCAGATGCACTGGCTCGGTCGTCATCTAGGATGGCGGCGGCGTGGGGAGGTCCGCATCGATGCCCGTGCGCCCGCTCTTGCCTGCCTTGGCCCTGTGCGCCGTGGTCGCTGGTCCGGCGTGGGCGCAGGATGATCTGCTGGAAACCGCGCGCTCGCTGTTCGAGCCGATCCCCGAGGTGCCGCCCGCCATCGAGGGCAATCCGGCGACGCCGGAGAAGGTCTTGCTCGGCAAGATGCTGTACTTCGAGCCGCGCCTGTCCGAGAGCCACACCATCAGCTGCAACTCCTGCCACCTGGTCGGGCTCGGCGGGGTCGACATGCTCGAGACCTCGATCGGCCACCGCTGGCAGCAGGGGCCGCGCAATGCGCCGACGGTTCTGAACTCGGTCTTCAACACCGCGCAGTTCTGGGACGGCCGGGCCGCCGATCTCGAGGAGCAGGCGCGGGGACCGCTGGTCAACCCGATCGAGATGGCGTCGAGCCATGAGCATGTGGTCGAGATGCTGAGCGCCATTCCCGGCTACGTGGACATGTTCCAGAAGGCCTTCCCGGAGGACGGCGGCGAGGTGACGATCGACAACGCGACCAGGGCGATCGAGGTCTTCGAGGCGACGCTGATCACGCCGAACGCGCCGTTCGACCGCTATCTCCAGGGCGAGAGCGATGCCCTCACCGCCGAGCAGGAGGAGGGCCTGCAGCTGTTCGTCGACAATGGCTGCGCGGCCTGCCACAGCGGCATCAACGTCGGCGGCGGCCAGTACGCGCCCTTCGGCGTCGTCGAGAAGCCGGGCGCCGAGTTCCTGCCACCGGATGACAGGGGCCGCTTCGAGGTCACCCAGTCGGTCTCGGACGAGTACGTGTTCAAGGTGCCGACGCTTCGCAACATCGCGCTCACGCCGCCGTACTTCCACACCGGCAGGTCGTGGGATCTGCGCCAGGCGGTGGCGGTGATGGGAGCGAGCCAGCTCGGCATCGAGCTGACCGAGGACGAGGTCGACAAGATCACCGCCTTCATGCACGCGCTCACCGGCGAGCAGCCGGAGGTCACCTATCCGATCCTGCCGGCCTCGATCGCCACGACGCCGAGGCCCCACCCCTGAGCAATTTCCGATGAGACAGGACCGTATCGCGCCGCGACGGCCTTCCGCTCATCGGAAGAAAGCTGCTTCATTTCAGTGGATCGGAGCGGATTCACGCGAGCGGAACCGTCTGCAGGCGGTTCCGCCGTATCGGGATCCGCTCTAGCCGCCGCCGGCAGAATGTGCCGGTTGCCAGGTAATCGATGACCGCTTGATCGGCGGCCGCGACCTTCGCCACCCCACCTTCCTGATCACCGCGTACGCCTTCGGGCCGAGCCTGGGCGGCTTTCCGGCCCTGTCGGCCGGCGGCTTCCTGGTCGAGGACATCGCCCTGCGGCGCCGCGCCCGGCGTGCTCGGCCGGAGCCTGGCGGCGAGCGGCCGGCGGTGACGATCAGGCGCCGGCATCGAAATCATTCGGACACGGCATTTCATCGGCGCCGCCGGCGCTGCGAGCATCCTCGAACGGGCCGACCCGAAGACCGCTATCCCGGCGCGGCCCGGGCCTCCCGTTCAACAATGGCACGACGGCTCGCACCGGCGCTGCCCGAAGCAAGGACAGCTCACATGATCACCGAACGCATGACGGCCGGCCCCTCGATGACGATCGGCGTCGGATCGCTGGTCGCCGCAGGTCCGAAGCTGGAATCCGCCGGCCTCGCCATCGCCCGCTACTCGCTCGTCGCGGTGCTGGTCTGGATCGGGCTGATGAAGTTCACCGCCTACGAGGCCGGCGCGATCCAGCCGCTGGTCGCGAACAGCCCCCTGATGTCCTGGCTCTACGCGGTCTTCAGCGTCCAGGCGACCTCGAACCTGATCGGCGTCGCCGAGGTCGCGGCCGGCCTCCTGATCGCCGCGCGGGCCTTCTCGTCGATCGCCTGCGTGGTCGGCAGCCTGATGGCCTGTGCGACCTTCGTGATCACGCTCACCTTCCTCGTCTCGACCCCCGGCTGGGAGGCCAGCCTCGGCGGCTTCCCCGCGCTCTCGGTCGCGCCCGGCCAGTTCATCCTGAAGGACGCGGTGCTGCTCGGGGCCGCGGTCTGGTCCCTGGGCGAGGCGCTCCGCCACGTCGCCGCCACCGACTAGAGCGGATCCCGATAGGACGGAACCGCCTGCAGGCGGTTCCGCTCGGGTGAATCCGCTCTGATCCATTGCAATAGAGCAATCTACTTCCGATGAGCGGAAGGACGTCGCGGCGCGATACGGTTCTGTCTCATCGGAAATTGCTCTAGAAGCGCAGCCGGCGAGGCGCCGTCGCGGCGTGTCCGCACGCCGCGGCGGTCGTGCGGTCCGCGACCGAACCCGGTGGCCGGGCGCACGCCCGGCCCGCGCTGTCGGGGATCTCGCCAGCGCTCAGCCGAGGTCCAGCTTCATGCCGGCGTGGCTGTGGACGAAACCCAGGCGCTCGTAGAAGCGGAGCGCGTCGGGCCGGGCGCGGTTGGTGGTGAGCTGGACCATCCGGCAGCCGCGCGCCCGCGCCTCCCCGATCGCCCAGCCGAAGACGCGCTCGCCGACGCCCTGGCCACGCAGCGACGCGTCGATCCGCACCCCTTCGATCTGCATCCGCCAGCCGCCCTGGAAGCTGATGTTGGGGATGAAGGTGAGCTGCAGGCAGCCCACGAGTTCGGCCCCGTGCTCGACCACCACGAGCCGGTTGTTCGGGTC
>DASUSF010000404.1:0-4831 GCA_036375275.1 Geminicoccaceae bacterium
CCCTCGAGCTCGCGCCGCAGGTCCTCGACCCGCTCGCGCGTGCCGCTCAGATGCGGGTTGACCGCGAGGGCGGCCTCGAAGCTCCGGAGCGCCGCCTCCGGCTCCTCGAGCGCGTCGTAGATCAGGCCGAGCCCGGACAAGGCGCCGAAGTGGCGCGGCTCGAGCTCGAGCGTCTTCTGGATGTCGGCGACCGAGGCCGCGAAGTCGCCCATCAGATAGTTGACCGTCGCCCGCTTGTTCCACGCCTCGGCAAAGTCGGGCGAGTGGTCGATCAGGCGGTCGAACAGGTCGCGGGCGGCCTGCAGCTCGTCGTTCGCCATCGCGCCGATACCCTCGCGCATCAGCCGGTTCGCCACCCGATCGTCGCTCGCGATCCAGATCTGCCAGATCTGGTGCTCGAGCACGGGCGCTTGGTTCACGTCGCCGCTCTTCAGCTGCTCGAACAGCACGTCGAGCCGGTGGTCGGCCTGATCGGCCGCGGCCGGACGCTCGCCGCCGAGCAGGAGCAGGGCCAGGAGCGCGACCGGTAGCAGCGTCGGACGGATCATGCTCAGGCACCTCTTCGAGCGCACCGCGCCGTTCGGCGCGCGGGCGCCATTGATCCGATGATAATGGGGGCCCCCTCCGCCTGCGCCAAGCGACCGGCGCCGGGAGGGATCCCGACACGACTGGAATCCCTTCCCGCTCCGGTCGTGGGAACCCGCTCCCGCGACGATCAGGCCTTCCTGCCGGCACGCCGGACGGCTCGACCATGCTGGAATCGTCCAGGCCCGCGCCTGCGACTGGCCGTCCGGCCAGGCCACTACCCTGGTCCGCCGGCCGAAGCGGGCACGACAGGGCGGCCCGGCTGGTCCGCCGGGCCGCAGTCGCTCGTCAGGGGAGGCTACCCCGTTCGGATACGGGATTGCCGGACGGAGGGATGACGCCCCCCCGGTGCGGCCGGCCGGACGCCCCCGCCGTCATCATCCCGCCGCGTCCGACGGCCGGCGTTCGTCCCTGGTTCCGGGACCGGCCGGCGGCTAGAGCCGTTTTCGATGAGGTGGAACCACCTTGGACAGCAATTCCATCGCGCTCATCGAAAGCAGACGGCTCAATTCCAATGGGGTAGAGCAGCTTTATCCGGACGGCGATCGCCAGGCGGCGATCGCGTCTAATCGGATGCTGCTCTAAGCTCGCGGCGGCGCCACCAGCCGGGAAGCATCATGCGGGTCATTCTGCTGCTGTTCGATTCCCTGAACCGCCGGGCGCTGGAGAGCTACGGCGGGACGACCGTCCGGACCCCGAACTTCAGCCGCCTCGCCGGGCGCGCGGTCAGCTTCGACACCCACTACGTCGGCTCGCTGCCCTGCATGCCGGCGCGGCGCGACCTGCACACCGGCCGGCTCAACTTCCTGCACCGCTCCTGGGGCCCGCTCGAGCCGTTCGACAACTCCTTCGCCACGATGCTGCGCGCCGCCGGCATCCACAGCCACCTGATCTCGGACCACTACCACTACTTCGAGGACGGCGGCTGGTCCTACCACACGCGCTACTCGACCTGGGACCACGTGCGCGGCCAGGAGGCGGACCCGTGGGTGGCGATGGTCCGGCCACCGGTCGAGCGGTTCAGGGAGATGTACCACCCGCTCCAGATCGAGGACCCGGGCGGCTTCCGGTATCAGAACCTGGTCAACCGCGAGGTCATCAGGGAGGAGAAAGACTTCCCGGCGGTGCAGTGCTTCGAGCGGGCCTCCGCGTTCCTCGAGATGAACCGGGCGGCCGACGGCTGGCTCCTGCAGGTCGAGACCTTCGATCCGCACGAGCCGTTCATGGCGCCGGAGCGCTTCCGCGCCGACTACCCGACCAACTACGGCGGCCCGATCCTCGACTGGCCGCGCTACCGGGAGGTGGTCGAGCGCCCGGACGAGATCGCCGAGATCCGCGCCAACTACGCCGCCCTGGTCGCGATGTGCGACCACTATCTCGGGCGGCTGATGGACCAGATGGACCGGCTCGACCTGTGGCGCGACACGGCGCTGATCATGACCACCGACCACGGCTTCATGCTCGGCGAGCATGACTGGTGGGGCAAGAACCGGATGCCGTTCTACGACGAGATCGCCCGCATCCCGCTGATGATCTGGCACCCGGACATGGCCGCCGCCGCCGGCGGCCACCGGCGCGCGCTGAGCCAGACCACCGACCTCGCGCCGACCATCCTCGACCTTTTCGGGCTCGCCCCGCCCGCCGAGGCCCGCGGCCGTTCGCTCGTGCCCCTGCTGGAGCGGGACCAGCCGCTCCGCGAGGTGGCGCTGTACGGCATCTTCGGCGGCGCCACCAACGTGACCGACGGCCGCTACACCTACTTCCGCTACCCGGCCGACCTGTTCGCGCAGGAGATCTACGAGTACACGCTGCTCCCGATGCACATGCACGGACCGTTCGAGCCGGAGGAGTTCCGGGGTGCCCGGCTGGTCGACCCGTTCGACTTCACCAAGGGCCTGCCGATGCTCCGCCTCCGGGCCCGGCGCGACGCGAGGCGACCGCCGATGCAGGGCGGCGGCTTCGAGGACGCGGTGACCGCGCTCTACGACACCGACGCCGACCCGGGCCAGGCCGACCCGATCCGCGACCCGGAGGTCGAGGCGCGCCTGATCGGCGCCATGCTCGAGGTGATGGCGGCGCACGACGCGCCACCCGAGGCCTACGCCCGCCTCGACCTCGAGCCATCGTGACGACCGGCTCCGGTATGGGTTGGGCGGCGCGCCGGTGACCCCGGCGGTCCGGGCCGCCCTGCTGATGCTGGTCGGCGCGACCTGCGTCTCGGTCATGAACGTCACCATCCGCCTGATCGTCGAGGAGGTGCATCCGTTCCAGGCCGCCTTCTTCCGGAACCTCTTCGGCCTGATCGTGCTGCTGCCGTTCCTCGGCCGGCACTGGATCCAGCCGTTCCGGACCCGGATGCGCGGCCGCCTCGCGCTCTCCGGGCTCGGCCATCTGGTCGCGATGCTCGCCTACTTCACGGCGATCGCGCACATGCCGCTCGCCGACGTGACGGCGCTGTCCTTCACCAAGCCCCTGTTCGCGACGGTCGGGGCGGCGCTGATCCTCGGCGAGGTGGTGCGGGCGCGCCGCTGGGCCGCCGTCGCGGCCGGCTTCGCGGGCGTGCTGATCGTGCTCCAGCCGGGGGCGGCGACGGTCAGCCCGTACGCCGGGCTGGTGCTGCTCTCGACCCTCTCGATCGCCGCCGTGACGCTGATGATCAAGCGCCTGACCGCGACCGACGGCGCGGTCACGATCGTCCTCTACCAGTCGCTCTTTCTCTCGCTCTATTCGCTGCCGCTCTGTCTGCTCCACTGGCAGATGCCGGACGGCGAAACCTGGCTGCTGATGGGGCTGACCGGGATCGTCGGCACCGGCAGCTGGATCGCCTTCACCCGCGCCTTCGCCCTCGTCGACGCCTCCTCGGTGATGCCGTTCGAGTTCGCCCGCCTGCCCCTCACCGCGCTCCTGGCGTGGCTCCTGTTCGCCGAGGTGCCGACGGTCTGGACCTGGGTCGGCGGCGCCGTGATCTTCGCTTCCACCGCCTACATCACGCGCCGGGAATCCAGGGCAGGCGGCGCCGGGCCCGCCGAAACCAGATCGAAGCTCGCCCGCCCGGCCGCGGACACCTGAGCGCCCGGCCCCTTCGCCGTCGGCCGTCGGCGCGCGCCGGGGTCGCCCGGCGGCTCAGCCTCCCGGGTCAGTGGATCTCCGGCTCCGGGGTCGGCGGGCCGGCCTCGAGGAAGTCGAAGTCGGCGCCGTCGTTGGCCTGGCGGATGTGCTGGCTGAACATCCAGCCGTAGCCCCGCTCGTAGCGGGGCGGCGGCGGGGTCCAGGCGGCGCGCCGCGCGGCGAGCTCGTCCTCCGGAACGTCGAGGTGCAGGCGGCGCGCGTCGACGTCGACCTCGATCACGTCGCCGGTCCGGACCAGCGCGAGCGGCCCGCCGATCCAGGCCTCCGGCGCCACGTGCAGGATGCAGGCGCCGTAGCTGGTGCCGCTCATGCGCGCGTCCGAGATCCGGATCATGTCGCGCACGCCCTGGCGGACCAGCTTCCGCGGGATCGGCAGCATGCCCCATTCCGGCATGCCCGGCCCGCCGACCGGCCCCGCGTTCTTGAGCACGAGCACGGTGTCGGCGTCGCAGTCGAGGTCGTCCCGCTCCACCTCCGCCGCCATGTGGTCGTAGTCCTCGAACACCAGCGCCCGGCCGCGGTGCTTCAGGAAGCGGGGGTCGCAGGCGGCGGGCTTCATCACCGCGCCGTCGGGGGCGAGGTTGCCCCGCAGCACCGCGGTCCCGCCGGACGCGTAGACCGGGTCGTCGACCGGCCGGATCACGTCCTCGATGTGGACCTTGGCCGCGTCCACCACGTCCCGGAGCGTGGTGCCGGCGACGTTCCGGCAGTCCAGGTCGAGGAAGCTCTCGAGCCGCTTGAGCAGCGCCGGCAGCCCGCCGGCGTAGTAGAAGTCCTCCATCAGGTAGGTCCCGGACGGGCGGACGTTGCCAATCACCGGGACCTCGCGGGCCAGGCGGTCGAAATCGTCGAGGGCGAGGTCGATCCCGGCGCGCCGCGCCATGGCGATCAGATGGATCATGCAGTTGGTCGAGCCGCCCATGGCGAGATGGACGACGATCGCGTTCCTGAAGCTCGCGTCCTCCAGGACCTCTTCCGGCGTCAGGTCCTCCCAGGCCATCTCGACGATCCGCCGCCCGGCCGCGCTCGCCATGCGCGGGTGGTTGCTGTCCGGCGCCGGTATGGACGAGGCGCCCGGGAGCGTCAGCCCGAGCACGTCGGCCATGGCGGTCATGGT
>DASUSF010000405.1:0-6091 GCA_036375275.1 Geminicoccaceae bacterium
ACCGCATACTCGGCGACGGGCGGAAGGTCCGCTTCGCCCGGGGCTCAGGCGAAGTGATCGATCGGTAGAGGTGTAAGATGCCGCGTTTTCAAGATCATTACCGCGATGCGCTCCGGGACGAGCTGAAGGCGAAGTTCGACCTCAAGAACCCGATGGAGATCCCGCGGCTCGACAAGATCGTGGTCAACATGGCGGTCGGCGAGGCGACCCAGGACTCGAAGAAGCTGCAGGCGGCGGTCGCCGAGCTGACCCAGATCACCGGGCAGAAGCCGGCGATCTGCCGGGCGCGCAAGTCGGTCGCCAACTTCAAGCTGCGCGAGGGCATGCCGATCGGCTGCAAGGTCACGCTGCGCGGCCGGCGCATGTACGAGTTCCTCGACCGCCTGATCACGATCGCGCTGCCGCGCGTGCGCGACTTCCAGGGCGTGCCCGCGACCAGCTTCGACGGCCGCGGCAACTACGCGTTCGGGATCAAGGAACAGATCATCTTCCCCGAGATCAACTACGACGACGTGGACGAGACGCGGGGCATGGACGTCATCATCTGCACCACGGCGCGCACCAACGAGCACGCGAAGGCGCTGCTCGCGGGGTTCGGCATGCCGTTCGCGCGCTGACCGGGAGGGATATCAGGTGGCCAAGAAGAGTTCCGTCGAGAAGAACAAGAACCGCGCGAAGCTGGTCAAGCGCTACGCCGAGAAGCGGGCGACGCTCAGGAAGACCATCAAGAACCGCGAGCTCGAGCCCGAGGAGCGGTTCGAGGCGACGCTGCAGCTCGCGGCGCTGCCGCGCAACAGCGCCAAGGTGCGGCTCAGGAACCGGTGCGGGCTGACCGGGCGTCCGCGTGGCTACTACCGGAAGTTCGGCATGAGCCGGATCGCGCTGCGCGACCTCGGCTCGACCGGGCAGATCCCGGGCCTGGTCAAGGCGAGCTGGTGAGGAAGGAGCGGCGACGATGACGCTGAGCGACCCCCTGGGCGACATGCTGACCAGGATCCGCAACGGGCAGCGGGCCGGCAAGGGCGCCGTCGCGAGCCCGCCCTCGAAGCTCAGGATGAACGTGCTCGAGGTGCTGCGCCGCGAGGGGTACATCCGCGGCTTCACCCACGACTCGAGCACGGTCCAGGGCGGCCTCTCGATCGAGCTCAAGTACCACAACGGCGAGCCGGTGATCCGCGAGCTGAAACGGGTCTCCAAGCCCGGGCGACGGGTCTACCGCGGCGTGAGCGAGCTGCCGCGGGTCTACAACGGGCTCGGGATCGCGATCCTGTCGACCCCGCGCGGCGTGATGTCGGACGCGGAAGCCCGCGAGGCGCACGTCGGCGGCGAAATCCTCTGCACGGTGTTCTGATCATGTCGCGTATCGGCAAGCATGCGGTCCCGGTCCCGGACGGGGTCAAAGTCGAGCTCTCGGGGCAGCGGGTGGCGGTCGCCGGGCGCCTCGGCGAGCTCGCGCGCGAGCTGCCGCCGGAGGTCGAGGTGGTGCGCGAGAACGGCGCGATCCGCGTCAGGCCGCGCTCCGAGGAGAAGCGCGCCCGTGCGATGTGGGGCATGGCGCGGACCCTGGTCGCGAACATGGTCCAGGGCGTCGACAAGGGCTTCACGCGCCGGCTGATGATCAGCGGGGTCGGCTACCGGGCGGCGATCGACGGCAAGATCCTGAACCTGCAGCTGGGCTACAGCCACGACATCAAGTACGCGGTGCCCGACGACATCGACGTCCGCTGCGAGACCCCGACCCAGATCACGATCAGCGGGGCCGACCGGCAGCGGGTCGGACAGATCGCCGCCGAGGTGCGCGCGTTCCGCAAGCCCGAGCCCTACAAGGGCAAGGGCATCCGCTACGAGGACGAGGTCATCCTGCGCAAGGAAGGCAAGAAGAAGTAGCCATGGTCAAGCCAGCGGATCGGTTCGAGCGGCGCAAGCGCCGGACGCGCGCGGCGCTCAGGAAGGCGGGCGGCGGGCGGCCGCGGCTGTCGGTGTTCCGCTCGAGCAAGCACATCTACGCCCAGGTCATCGACGACCGGGGCGGGCGTACCGTCGCGGCGGCGTCGAGCCTGGATCCGGGGCTCAGATCGAGCCTCAGGACCGGCGCCGACACCGGCGCCGCGGCCAAGGTCGGGCAGCTGCTCGCCGAGCGGGCCCGGGCGGCGGGGATCGAGGCCGTGGTCTTCGACCGCGGCGGCTACCGGTTCCACGGCCGGGTCAAGGCGCTCGCCGAGGCGGCACGCGAGGCGGGGCTGTCCTTCTAGGGCGGCTGCCGGCGGGGGGAGCCGGGTGCGGGCGCGACAGGCCGCCCCGCATCGGGTAGAACGCGCTCGGGGTCATGGGATTGGAGCAGCATCCGGGCGGCGGTCGCCGGCCGGACCGGACGATGCACTAGGCGGGCGGAGCGAGAGGCGAGATGGCACGAGGAAGCATGGGGCGCGGCGGCGGCGACGACCGCCAGGACGGCGGCGAGATCGTCGACCGCCTGGTCAACATCAACCGGGTCGCCAAGGTGGTGAAGGGCGGCCGCCGGTTCGGCTTCTCCGCGCTGGTGGTGGTCGGCGACACCAAGGGCCGGGTCGGCTACGGCAGCGGCAAGGCGCGCGAGGTGCCGGAGGCGGTGAGGAAGGCGACCGAGCAGGCGAAGCGGAGCATGATCCGGGTGCCGCTCCGCCAGGGCCGCACCCTGCACCACGACGTCCACGGCCATTTCGGCGCCGGGCGGGTGATCCTCCGGACCGCGCCCGCGGGCACCGGGATCATCGCCGGCGGCCCGCTCCGGCAGGTGTTCGAGGCGCTCGGCATCCACGACGTGGTGGCCAAGTCGACCGGAACCTCGAACCCCTACAACATGGTCAAGGCGACCTTCGACGCGCTCGGCAACGTCATGTCGCCGCGCGCCGTGGCCGCCAAGCGCGGCAAGAAGGTCGGCGAGATCATCGGCCGGCGCGACGGTGGCGGCGAAGCGCGCACGGAGGCGTGAGGGCCATGGCGAAACGGATCAAGGTCACCCAGATCAGGAGTCCGATCGGCCGCAAGGGCGACCAGCGGGCGACCCTGATCGGGCTCGGGCTGAACAAGATGGCGCGCTCGCGGGTCCACGCCGACACGCCCGAGGTGCGCGGGCGGATCGACAAGGTCCATCACCTCGTCCGGGTCGAGCCGGTCGAGAACGGGCCCACGGGCTGAGGGGGAGAGCATGAAGCTCAACGAGCTGGCGCCCGCACCGGGGTCGCGCAAGGCCAGGAAGCGGGTCGGCCGCGGCATCGGCTCCGGTCTCGGCAAGACCGCGGGCAAGGGCCACAAGGGCCAGAAGGCGCGGAGCGGCGTGGCCGTGCGCACCTTCGAGGGCGGCCAGATGCCGATCTACCGGCGGCTGCCCAAGCGCGGCTTCAAGAACCCGTTCCGCAAGGTCTACGCCCCGGTCAATCTCGACCGCCTCCAGGAGGCGGTGGACGCCGGCCGGATCGACCCGGAGCAGAAGGTCGATGCGGCGGTGCTGCGCGGCGCGGGGCTCGCTTCCGACCGGCTGGACGGCATCCGGCTGCTCGCCCGGGGCGAACTCAAGAGCGCGCTGACGATCGAGGTCGACGGCGCGTCCAAGTCGGCCCGGGCGGCGGTCGAGAAGGCGGGCGGGAGCCTGATCCTCACCGGCGCCCGCTCCTCCCCCGAGGCGGCGGGCGGCGACGCGCCGCCCGAGGCCGGAAGCGCGTAGGAGGCCGACCATGGCGTCGATGGCCGAGCAGCTGGCCGCGAACATCAACCTGTCCGCGTTCGGCAAGGCGACCGAGCTCAAGAAGCGGCTCTGGTTCGCGCTCGGCTGTCTCGTGGTCTACCGGTTCGGGACCTACATCCCGCTGCCGGGCATCGACCCGGTCGCGATGGCGCAGATCTTCGAGCAGAACGCCGGCGGCATCATGGGCATGTTCAACATGTTCGCCGGCGGCGCCCTCGAGCGGATGTCGATCTTCGCGCTCGGCATCCTGCCCTACATCTCCGCCTCGATCATCATGCAGCTGATGACCGCGGTCTCGCCGACCATCGAGCAGCTCAAGAAGGAAGGCGAGACCGGCCGGAAGAAGATCAACCAGTACAGCCGCTACCTGACCGTGCTGCTCGCGAGCGTGCAGGGCTATGGCCTCGCGGTCGGGCTCGAGGCGATGAGCGGGTCGGGCGGCAGCGCGGTGCTCGACCCGGGCTGGTACTTCCGCCTCACGACCGTGGTCACGATCGTCGGCGGCACGCTGTTCCTGATGTGGCTGGGCGAGCAGATCACGGCGCGCGGCATCGGCAACGGCATCTCGCTGATCATCTTCACCGGCATCATCGCGCAGCTGCCGAGCGCGCTCGCGAGCACCCTCGAGCTGAGCCGGACCGGCGCGATCTCGGCCGGGCTGATCATCCTCCTGCTGCTGATGTCGGTCGCGGTGATCACCTTCATCGTGTTCATGGAGCGCGGCCAGCGCCGCATCCTGGTGCAATACCCGAAGCGCCAGCAGGGCAACCGGATGTTCGGCGGTGAGAGCTCGCACCTGCCGCTCAAGATCAACGTCGCGGGCGTCATCCCGCCGATCTTCGCGAGCTCGCTGCTCCTCCTTCCGGCGACGCTCGCGAGCTTCGGCGGCGCCGGCGGCCCGGAGTGGCTGGGGACCATCTCGGCGCTGCTCGGCCGCGGCCAGCCGCTGTTCATCCTGCTGTTCGTCGGCCTGATCATCTTCTTCGCGTTCTTCTACACCGCGATCGTCTTCAATCCGCAGGACACCGCCGACAACCTGAAGAAGCACGGCGGCTTCGTGCCCGGCATCCGGCCGGGGCAGCGGACCGCGGAGTACCTGGACTACGTGCTCACCCGGCTGACCACGGTCGGCTCGATCTACCTCGCCGCGGTCTGCATCCTGCCGGAGATCCTGATCTCGCAGTACGCGGTGCCGTTCTACTTCGGCGGGACCAGCCTGCTGATCGTCGTGTCGGTGACCATGGACACGACCGCGCAGATCCAGTCGCATCTGATCGCGCACCAGTACGAGGGGCTGATCAGGAAGTCCCGGCTCAGGGGAGCACGGCGGTCATGAAGCTGATCCTGCTCGGCCCGCCCGGCGCCGGCAAAGGCACCCAGGCGACGCACATCAAGGACACTTACGGGCTCGCCCATCTCTCGACCGGCGACATGCTGCGCGAGGCGGTGGCGGCGGGGACCGAGCTCGGGCGGCAGGCCAAGTCGGTCATGGACGCCGGCCGCCTGGTGTCCGACGACCTGATGATCGCCCTGGTCGACGAGCGCATCCGGCAGCCGGACTGCGAGCGGGGCTTCATCCTCGACGGCTTCCCGCGCACCGTGGCGCAGGCCGAGGCGCTCGATCGCCTGCTCGAGGCCAGGGGCGCGAAGCTGGACGCGGTGATCGAGTTCGCGGTCGACGACGAGATCCTGGTCGACCGGATCTCGGGCCGGTTCACCTGCGCGAGCTGCGGCGCCGGCTACCACGACCGGCACAAGCGGCCGGTGGTCGAGGGCACCTGCGACGTCTGCGGCGGGCACGACTTCAGGCGCCGGCCCGACGACAACGCGGAGACGGTGCGGACGCGGCTCGAGGCGTACCACCGGCAGACCGCGCCACTCCTGCCCTACTACCGGGAGCGAGGCGTGCTCCGATCGGTCGACGGCATGGCGGAGATCGACGCGGTGCGCGCCGAGATCGACCGGGTGCTCGAGCCGCTGGCCGGTTGACAGGTGGCGCTTCGGCTCTATGATCCGCTCCGCTCCGGCGGCGGGGATGCGCGATTGGCGGCATGCCCCTTTCGTGCTGCGCGGGTCGGGCCGCTGCGCGGACGGGGCAACGACATGAGATGGAGGTTCTGAGGTGGCGCGCATCGCCGGTGTCAACATCCCGAGCGGCAAGCCGGTCGGCATTGCGCTGACCTACATCTACGGGATCGGGCGGACGAGCTCGACCAGGATCCTGGACCGGGTGCAGATCCCGTTCGGGCGCCGGGTGAGCGAGCTGACGGATGCGGAGGTCGCCCGCCTGCGCGAGGTGATCGACCGCGAGCACCGGGTCGAGGGCGACCTCCGGCGCGACGTGGCGATGAACATCAAGCGGCTGAT